>NZ_JAHHPQ010000345.1:0-1045 GCF_024606245.1 Endozoicomonas sp. SESOKO2 | reverse complement strand
GAACGAATATCTGTCAGGCCTGTTCGCAAAAGAAAAAGAATGGCCGTCCAGGTCAAGACTGCCAGAATTTATGGGGGTTGACGAAACAACATACCGTTCCTGGCTGACACGCACAGCTGAGGAAATTCTGTACTGGACAGCCATACAACCTCACGAGGCCACAGATCATTGTACATTTACTCCTTCTGATGAGTGTTACTCAGAACACATAAAGCAAAATGGAAAACTGGACACCACACTATACCCAAAAGATTTGGAGACTTTCGACATACATAAAAAATTTCCCAAAGACTTCCATAATGTCAATGACCAACTCAATCTTGGAGCCAATAACGCCGTCTTTCCTCTGATCAGTCTGGTCAAGGGACTTACGTTGTTTGCCGGCAATATTTTTGCATTCGCGGATCAATACACAGAGGAAGATAATAGAGAATGAGGTATATCCCCCCAATGCATCCAATATTTCAGGCTATTGACATTGCTTTGTGTTGCATTGGCTCGGCCAGAGGTCTTTTTTCAACTCTGTAGTCCTTCTGTTTTGGAACTTTCATTTAATTAGCGGGTCTTAATTTACGAGCATTCCATAGAGTGGGCTCACCCCCGTCAAGATTAAGTACAATTAAAGACAGGAGTGATGATGAATCAATTATCTAAATCCTCATATAATCAGGGGCAAAATTTTTCTGCTTGCACTGCAACAGCCGTTGTCTCAGATAGTGCTACAGCGGATTACGACAATGTTTCCGGCAGAACCGTCAGGCCTGTCAGCGGTAAGCCTTTGGGAGTCAATCGCGCAGATCCCTTAACAGGACAAAAAGATCAAAAAGAGGTCGGAATTTCCTCCAGAGCCGTTGCTTTAGATGTAGATACCTGTGAAGTAGCTGCATGCGAATCAGGATTAAGAAAGCGTCATGCCATTCAGCATGCGAACACTGCTATCCTCAGCGACAGACAAGTCAAGCTGATTCAAGAACTCATTGATGGTAGAAACGATAGACTCACAGAAGATGAATTTATAGATGTTGCCGACTTTCTTCCTTGTGAT
>NZ_JAHHPQ010000344.1:0-3688 GCF_024606245.1 Endozoicomonas sp. SESOKO2 | reverse complement strand
TGAAGGACTGTATTGAAAGTGTTTAATAATATGACCTTAAGAAAGACCTAAAGTTCCATTTGGATAGTTAGCCGTAACCATTGAAGGACATCATTGATTTCGAAATACTCGTCATGAACAAACTATGGCCATGTACCCAATGAATCACACAAGGAATTCAAATTCACGCTGTTCAAAAACTCTTGGGCAATTTTTGTCAGCTCATCGGATTTGAGCACCAGAGCGTTATTGGCGTTGAGTGCTTGCCTTAAGTGGGCATCCATAACAGATGTCTGAAGCTCTGAAGAGCTATTGATGACAGACATCATGGCATACAGCTCTTCCGGTGAGGATGGCTCATGAGCGCCATAGTTGTTCCGACCATCGTCAAGCGGGGCAGGAGCCTCGCCCGAAGCAAACGATAAGTGACTGCCTTTGAAGTGTTTTATATGAAAATGGTGCAGCATCTTCAACAGGAATGGATCAGGCTTATCAAAGACATCCTGATGACCGTATGGAAGAACGGAAGCATCACCCCAACAATAGGTTAAGCAACCTCCTTTCGAGTGTGTCACTCCATACAGGTAATGACTGAAGGCGTGCTGAATTGCTTGCAGGCATTTTCCTTTTAAATCATTCAGAAGCTTCATGTCCCTCGGTGATACCCGAAGGGGATGTAGTTTGATTTTTTCCAATAACTGCTTCAAGTTCGGGCTACTCTCAGCTTTTATTTGCAACAGAGCTTCGATCTTTTCATACAACACTGTGCTGCCGGACCAGGAAGGTTGCCCCAGGATAATCACCGGACGGTGGTTCGCCTTGTCCGAGGTTAATTGCTCAAAGGCAGGCTGGCGCACCAGCATTCGTTCTATATTCGGTACGCCCTCAGGTTCGTCTGTCCAGGCGGTCTGCAAAGATGGATCGGTAATGTTAGCTTTAAGAAATGGCGAAAACCCATCATGACAATGAGTAACGAACAAGACATTACCTTTTTTATTTTGGAATTCTTCATAAGCCGACTGCCATTGCTGACTATTTTTTTCCTTGGACAACAATTCCTTATACCAATTTTTCAGGCATTGGGCGGCTTTAACTTTCAGTTCATCAATACGTTCCAGACGCAACAATAGTTCATGATGCTCAAAGGCGTTTACAATACGCCTCTCGTCGGTCGGCAACGGATTTAGCCAACCCGATTCCAGGGCTGCATCGGCAAGTCGAATAATCGAAGGCTTGTTTAAGTCACTGTCCTTCAGTATTTCGATGATTGAACTCAACCACTGGTGAGGGCTTGCTCCGGCCTGAACAATCATTTTTGAATGGAGTAGCTTGAGCTGTTCAGTGATTTGCTCTCCATCACTGTTGGACAATATTTTTTTTACCGCCTCCGACATGAGTTTATACTTACGCCTGCCTGGGTCATAGACATCGCCGACCAATTCCTTCTCGGAATAGCTCAATGTTTCTGTCTCCAGTAATATTGAGACACCCATGGAAAACTCAGGTAAATCTTTTTTCTCCCAAAGCTTCTTAACTATTGTGAATGTGCTCGGATCGGTTATTGGCAATGCACCACCTGTCTCAATGGCTCTCTTCAATTCCTCAAGGCTAATACCATAGGCTTCAGTCAGAGCTTGCTGTTGTGCTAAATCAGCCCCTTTCAGGAGATCCTTAAGCTTCTTTGACCCAGCGCCAGAGCCACTGACCTCTCTGATGGGCTGGAAGTTAGATTTGATGATTGTTTTCTCGACAGATGATCCGCTCAAATCCACTCGTGCCCAGGTTTCGCCTCCATCCGGGGAATACTCTGCAAAGGCGTGGATACGGCTGGAAATTAGTCGGCATGGAATGCCAAAATAACGACAAAGAGCAATAAAAACAGGCACACGATGACGACAGCTTCCTTGTCGCCGTGTTACCAGGAATTGAAAGAAATTCTCATAGCGCCCTGGTTCAGCATCGCCAGAAAACTGTTTGCAATAGTGCGCGATCGCCTCAATGCATTGCCTCGTGTTTGTAGCGTCCTGTATTCCCTGCAAAAGCACCTTTACATCGGCTGGTTGTTGGCGATTGACGTCAAACAGGTTTTTCAGTACGTTTTTCATACCTTCGGAACAACGGGCATCAAAACGTGTTGGTCGCGATGGTCCGGCTCCTCTGGCAGGTGTTTTTCTGACCGCTATTCTGGGTTCTACGACATAAGCAATTTGAATACTCTGGTTGGGTTTGGCCTCTGGAATAAACAGTGTGTGAAGCCCGGTATATCGGTCCCTGATCAGAGTAAATTTCATATCGGGCTCGAGGCGCAGGGCCACGATATAGTCGTTAGGCGTCAGGCCGGGCAATTCACATTGATCATCGTCCGATGTCCAGTCAAAGGTTGCCAGTGTTTGGTCACTGGCTAATGTCACTTCCTGGTCTTGCCCTGGTAACCGGTCAGGTATGAGGACTTCGGCTCCCTGCATATGAAGATCATTAATAGTGATCCTTGAGATCTCGCCCTTATCAGACACATAAACGTCCTCTGCCCTAAACCGATAAAAGCTGGGAAGATGTCTCTGGCTATTAAAAATTATATATTCGTTACGTTTTGGCTTACTCCGATTCTCATAGTTTGTTATCCGATCCAATGTCGGAGCCATTTCCGCGTGGGCTTCTGGAATGTATTTTTCAGGCGCTTCATCAGTGCCAATAGTCAACGCTTCGTTAACAGGTTGTGGCTCATGGTTCGTATTCTGATCCAATGCCGGAGCCTGTTTTTCGTGGACTTGTGGCAGGTATTGTTCAGAATCGTTATCACTGCCAATTACGGGTGCTTCGTCAATATAATCATCAACGAGATGGCTCAGCAGATCACTCATCTGATGCCAAAATACAGGCCAACATTGAACGGCATTGGTATTCCATGCCTCTATCCGCTGATCAGCCTCCCGAAGATAAGGCTGGTTAGCTGATAATTTCAGCGTTTGTTTTTCTTCTTCCGTCAGGGGAAATACGCTATTAACGTCCACGCCAGTCTGGCCAAACTTATGATCAAACCAGCGTTGCTGCCAGTGTCGGTATAGCGCCTGGGTGAGAATATCGTCGGACTCACCCGGTTTCACGGAAAGACCGGATGCTTGCCAACTGGCCTGAGCTACCCTCTTGATGATTTCGGTTCTGGCTTCCTCTCCACTAAGGTCAGACTTGATACAAATTTCGTGGCGTTTTTCATCAATGCTGTTGAGATCACCGAGTCGTATCAACCATGGACGATCAATGTCCGATACCGTTTTGTTGAACCATTTGCAAAGTTTAGAATCAAGATCAGCATTACTCGTGACAAGAGCCGATGACTCTGGCAATGCCTCCAGCGATATCCCGGCAGCCATCAGATAAAGCCGGTAATGCTGATTAATACATTGGTTTAGTCCGTCTTCGGTAAAATCGCCCCCTCGGATGACGGCTATGGCCACATTTTGTAAGTCAAGACTGGTCGGCTGCAACGGCAGTTTTTTCCGTTGCAGTTCAGTTCTTAGACGACAATGTTGCTTAGTCAGATGTTCAGCGATGATTTTCCCCTGCAGGGTCTTCGGCAGCACTTTTTCGGCAATGGTCTGCAATTCTGCCGAGCTGTACTGCCGGATAGGCAAATGCCGGAAACGCCCTTTCAGCGCCGGTGATAAGGGTTTTCGCCCGCTGTACTCAGGTGGGTTGATGGTGGCAAACA
>NZ_JAHHPQ010000343.1:0-1320 GCF_024606245.1 Endozoicomonas sp. SESOKO2 | reverse complement strand
GTCCATGTTGACCCCGTTGTCATGGATCTGGTCTATCGCCTCAAAGGGGTTGATAAAACCGCTTTGATCACAGACTGCATGTGCGCAGGTGGTCTCAGCGACGGTGAATACCAGCTGGGACAATTGACAGTTCATGTCAAGGATGGCGTTGCCAGAACCGAATCGGGTGCTTTGGCAGGAAGCACCCTGACACTCAACCGCGCCGTTGCCAATATGATCGAAAAGGTGGATGTAGAACCCCTGAGCGCAGTGCACATGGCGTCTCTGACACCAGCGACCCTGCTTGGCCTGCATGAAGAACTGGGGAGCATCAAAGTCGGTAAGCGTGCATCCGTAGCGGTTTTAAACAGAAGCCACGAAGTCCTGATGACGTTTGTCGATGGCAAACAGGTTTTCAGCCTGTATTGACGTCCTGTTCAGTAAGCCGCCGTATAAGGCAACCTCACGATTGACGCTCTTCTCTGGGTGTCAGGTCAAAATGGTTTTTATACGCCGTACTAAAGTGTGAAGCATTGCAGAAACCACAGGCGATGCCCACCTCCAGAACCGACCTGTCACTCTCCCTGAGCAGCTTTCTGGCATGCTCAAGCCTGAGCTTCAGATAGTATCTGGAAGGCACCGTACCCAGATATTTGCGAAACAAACGTTCTAGCTGTCTGCGAGAAATACCCACCAGAGAAGCCAGTTCGTCGGTGCCCAGAGGCTCTTCTATGTTAGAAGCCATCAACTGTGTTGCTTCCTCAATCTGTGGCTGTTGCCTTCTGACGGGAGTTGTTGCAAAAGAAGAAGTCACCGGCTCACCGAGACGATCCCTGACCAACAATTCCGAGACACTGGCCGCAAGATCAACTCCCCGCTCTCGAGCAACCAGAGAGAGCATCATATCCATAGCGGCTGTGCCTGCACCACAGGTCATCCTGTTTCGGTCCAATTCAAAAGCTGTCTGGCTCAACTCCACTTGGGGATAGAGTGCCTGAAGAGCGTCGGCAGCCCCTTCCAGTCGAGCCCGATAACCACTGAGAAGGCCCGCACTCGCCAGCAGGTTGGCACCTTTACCAATCCCTCCCAAAACAGAAATTCCGGACAATGAGGCATAAGGAATATCGACGCCTGTTTCTGAAGCGACCAGAATCACCACATCCATAAACTCCGGCGCCGACTGAGAGGGCTCAAGTGAAAGACCCACGTTACTCCTGACAGATGATTCCGCAATGACAGTAGTTTCATAAACCCTCTGCCCGGTCACCAGATTGACGGCTCTCAGCACTTCCAGAGCTGCAGATAATCCCAGCAATGAGAAGCCAGGATATAAAAGAAAAC
>NZ_JAHHPQ010000342.1:0-1531 GCF_024606245.1 Endozoicomonas sp. SESOKO2 | reverse complement strand
TGAGGGGGATTTGGATCAAGTGGAGAAGTCACTGGCAGAGGGAGTCAATGTCAATGCGGTTATGGATAATGATTTCACGGCTTTGATCTTGGCATCTTCCGGGGGGCACATGGAGATCGTCGAGCGCCTGGTCAACGCCGGGGCGAATCTCAACGCCCGAACCAAGAGAGGTTCCACCTCGCTGTTCGTCGCTGCCCAGGAGGGTCATACCAACATCGTGAAACTCCTGATCAAGGCCGGGGCGGATCTCAACACTCAGACAAAGGGTGGCGGCACCGCACTGTTCATCGCTGTCCAAAAAAATAACACCGACTGCGTGAAACTCCTGATTAACGACGGGGCGAATCTCGACACCGCCTTGTTGGATGGCACCACCCCGCTGTTCTTTGCTGCCCAAAAAAATTACAGCGACTGCGTGAAACTGTTGGTCGAAGCCAAGGCGGATCTTAACGCCCGGACCAAGAATGGCGTCACCCCGCTGCTCATTGCTGCCGGGAAAGGCAATACCGACAGTGTGAAAATCCTGATCGAAGGCGGTGCGGATCTCAACGCCGCCTGTTCGAATGGCGCCACCGCAGTGTTAATGGCTGCCCAGGAAAATAACACCGACTGCGTGGAACTCCTGATTGAAGCCAGGGCAGTTCTCAACACCCGGGCCAAGAACGGCGCTACCGCACTGTTCATGGCTGCCCAAGAAAATAACACCGGGTGCGTGAAAGCCCTTATCAACGCTGGAGTTAATCCCAACACCGCCCTACCGGATGGCGCCACCCCGTTGTTCATCGCAGCCCAGCAGGGCAATACCGAGTGTGTGAAACTCCTGATCAAGGCCAGGGCGAATCTCAACGCCGTCAGGACTACGGATGGCGCCACACCACTCTGCATCGCAATCGCAATAGGCAATACCGACTGCGCGAAAGCCCTGAGCGAGGCCGGGGCAAGGTGGCAACAGAGACAATGAAGGAAACAAAAGAGAGGCGTTATCTTATCCAGAAAACACCGCTTTCAGGTGTTAAGGTGATCGACAAGAAACATTAAAAAGTTGAGATTCTGACAGGGCTGAAAACTTCTCTGGGGCAGTTGAGAACAGTTGAATGCGTAATCTGAGTTATTTTCCTGATCTATCCTTCCCACCCTTCACACCAGAATGCAAGGCTAGAATGATTAAACGCTCACTGTCTACAGTACCTCTGCTATTCATGACATTATCCGTCGTCTCTCAGGCTCAACCGATGACAAGACATTTTGTTGTCGAGATTACAAAGAAATCGTCGTTTAATCCGATGAAACAAAAAGGGCTGGGTCAGGATCACCCGTTTGCAGCCATCATAATGGTGCCTGGCTCTGGGAGTGATCAGCGACAATACCCGCCATCAGATTCAACGGGACAGCAAGCTCAGGGTGCCACCGCCCGCCCTTCAGGCTCTTTCAGCAACTCCTTTAATTCTGTCTCTGCCGGTGGTAGCGGAGGCTCACAGCAACATCTGCATACTTTGGGTTTAGATTGTTTCGTCTTTCCCTGTCATGGCGT
>NZ_JAHHPQ010000341.1:0-1274 GCF_024606245.1 Endozoicomonas sp. SESOKO2 | reverse complement strand
CCATAATACTGAGTTCCATCACCTGGTCAGGGGTATAACCCAGTGCGCGACAGGAAGACTCATTCACGTATTTGTGGCTGCCATCATGGCGGAACCAGTGAATATAATCGGCTGCCCGATCCAGGGTGAAGCGAGCCATGGACAGTTCACGCTCACGCTCTTTCTGCTCGGTGATATCCACCATGGTGCCCACGGCACGCAGTGGATGGCCCCGACTGTCCCGGAAGACGACCTTACCTTTGTTCCGAACTGTTGCGTAACTACCGTCCCTGCGTCTGATGCGGTATTCATAGACGAAGGCTTTATCCGAGTGAGCAAACTGATCGTTGAAGAAATCAACGGTAGCAATCTTGTCATCTGAGTGAATCAGGCGACGCCAACCCCCCGGAGTGTTCGCCAGCTCTCCGGCCTCATAGCCCAGCATGCGCTGATATCGAGGACTGAAATAGATACGCTCATTAGCAACATCCCAGTCCCAGAGACCATCGGAAGCGGCATCCATCGCCAGCTGATAACGCTCTTCACTGGATCTCAGGGCATCTTCGGAAAGCTGCCTTGAGCGCGCAACAGCTACCAGTTGACTGGCCCTGCGCAGGAGATCCACTTCATCACTCAACAGCTCGTCTTCGGTCTGGCGATTGAGGAATATGACCCCACCTATCTGTTCAGCGAATAACGTCATGGCAACATGAATCCCCTTTGGACAGTACTGTTTCACTCGTAGCTGGAATCAGTAGCAGGCGTTCTGCCCTGGGCTCTATCATTGAGAGCGGTATGGAAATGATACCGCAAGATCGCAAGAGTCTGGTATTCGGACGCTGGCTTGGTCATGATGACCAAACTTCAGGAAAACTGGTTATCGCTCTGGAAACGGCCTCGGCCCCGCTGTCTTTTGTCAACGCGCTGGGTAAACCGGCCGGTATGTATGTAGACATCTGGCAGAAGTGGTCTGAAAAAACTTCTACGCCTGTTCGCTTCAGAATGGGGGAGCAAACCGAGATTACTCAGGCGCTCAAGAGTGGCAAGGTAGATGTTCTCGGGAGTATTTCTCCCTCCAGGGCTCGCAGTGAGTGGATGCAAATGTCCAATCCGTTTTATGCCATCAGTTCACGAATTTATTATCGCAGTAACCAGTCGGTCAATGACCTGGGGCCTGATCTGGATGGCAGAAGGCTGGGCGTGGTGACAGACTCCAGTCATGAAGAGTTTGTCAACAAATGGCTTCCGGGGGTCATGCTGGTCACTCGTGACAATATCATTGAGTTGATTCAGAG
>NZ_JAHHPQ010000340.1:0-1432 GCF_024606245.1 Endozoicomonas sp. SESOKO2 | reverse complement strand
TGATGGTAAGAATCCTCAGCAGTGGAGTGCTGAAAACAAGTTCGCGGTTCTGATGGAAACCGCCAACATGAATACAACAGAGTTATCCGAATACTGTCGTAAGAAGGGGCTCTACTATGAAGACCTGCAGCAGTGGAAAGCTGATTTTATCGCAGGCAGCACAAAGCCTGCTGAATCCCGTCAGGTACAGGCCGCTGCCAGACGAGATGACAAGAAGCGCATCCAGAAACTGGAAAAAGAACTCAAACGCAAAGACAAAGCACTTGCTGAAACCGCAGCACTGTTGGTTCTAACAAAAAAGGCAAACGCGATCTGGGGGGAGCGCGAGGACGATTGATTCCTCTCCCTGATCGCAAGGAAGCCGTTGCTTTAATCCAGGAAGCTGTTTCACAGGGGGCACGTAAAGTGAAAGCCTGTGCTGCTCTCAACCTGTCGATACGCACGGTTCAGCGCTGGCAAAAAGATGTAGAACAGGTGCGGGAAGATCAGCGTCAATACGCAGACCGGCCAATGCCTGCCAACCAACTAACCAAGAGCGAGCAAAACGAGATTCTGAAAGTCTGTAACAGCGAGCGATTCAAAAGTAAGTCGCCATGCCAGATTGTACCGACACTGGCCGACGAAGGTGTTTATATAGCTTCTGAGTCAAGCTTTTATCGAGTGCTGAAGGCTCATAATCAACAGCATCACCGAGGTCGCAGTAAGAAGCCAGTAAAGCGGAAGCCGACATCGCATCGGGCCACGGCACCAAATCAGCTCTGGTCGTGGGATATAACCTTTTTGGGGTCGCCCATCAGGGGTAAATATTATTACCTCTATTTGGTTCTGGACGTTTATAGCCGCATGATTGTGACTTGGGAAGTCCATGAGAAGGAGTCCTCTGACCTGGCTGCTCAGATGATCCGCAAAGCCTTCATGCAGCATAAGATCAGTCTTCAGGAACAACCGCTGGTCCTGCATTCGGATAATGGCAGCCCGATGAAGGGGGCGACTATGCTAAGTACTCTTCAGCAACTGGGTGTACAGACATCGTTCAGCAGGCCACGCGTGAGTAACGATAACTCATACTCAGAGTCAGGCTTCAGAACCATGAAATATCGTCCCGGGTATCCGAATCACTTCGCCAGTCTGGAGTCAGCCAGAGAGTGGGTGTATGGGTTCGTAAACTGGTACAACATGGAGCATAAGCACAGTGGCATCAAGTTCCAGACACCCTGCGACAGACACACAGGGAAGGCTCAGAAGAAGGTTCTGAATCGTGAAAGAGTTTACCGTAAAGCAAAAGAGCAACACCCTGAGCGTTGGGGAAGCCGTGAAACCAGAAACTGGCAATTACCGGCAGAGGTATGGCTTAACCCTGAGCGATCAGAGAATCAGCAGCATTGTGATTTAGCTGCATAAGTTGAGGCGACATCTACCTTGAAAGTTACCG
>NZ_JAHHPQ010000339.1:0-2489 GCF_024606245.1 Endozoicomonas sp. SESOKO2 | reverse complement strand
GAGTTGTATAGCGTTGTATTGGAGCAACTCACTACGGGCGCTCCGCTGCAACCCTTGTTGAGAGTGTTTGAGATTGAGTTGCTGGAAATGACCGGCTATGCCCCGTCGTTGACTTCTGATGCTGCATCAGGGGCAGATATACAACCTGATCTGCTCTACGAATTCAAAACCGGAGTAGGTTTTTTACCTGTTCTAACGATCAGGGAAAAAGATCGGCCCCGTTATTTTTCCGGAGAGCTGCTAGTGTCTCTGGCAGAGAGACGTTTTGACAACGTTCAGCATTTTCCGGGTTTTAAACGATTAACCCGTTTGGCACTGGCTCCCCTGGTGGGAGAGAAGCCGCTGAAAAGTCGGGAATTTTTCCTTACCAGAGAGAAGTTTGTCTCATGATTCCGCACAACCGCATCCTGCTGGGTGTGAACATTGATCATATAGCAACCATCCGTCAGGCCCGGGGAGGCACCTATCCTGATCCGGTTCAGGCCGTCATAGAGGCTGAGCAGGCGGGAGCTGATGGCATTACTCTGCATTTGCGCGAAGATCGTCGTCACATCCAGGACCGGGATGTGAGGCTGATTCGAAATGTGCTTCAGACGCGTATGAATCTGGAAATGGCTGCTACGGAAGAGATGTTGGCCATTGCTGAAGAGGTTTTGCCTCACGCGGTGTGTCTGGTGCCCGAAAAGCGTGAAGAACTGACCACAGAAGGTGGGTTGGATATTGTTGGGCAGATGTCTTCCATATCTTCAGCCTGCTCTCGAATGGCTAACGCTGGTATAGAAGTTTCACTTTTCATTGATCCGGATCTCAATCAGATTGAAGCTTCTGCTCAAGCGGGTGCTCCGGTTATTGAATTGCATACTGGTGCATACGCTGAGGCAGAAACACCTGAAGTTATGCAGGCAGAGCTGGAAAGGCTAAAAGAGGGCACTGATTTTGCCCTGTCTAAAGGGTTGATAGTGAATGCCGGGCACGGTCTGAACTATCAGAACGTGGAGCCTGTGGCTGCTATCAATGGCATTAATGAGTTGAATATTGGTCATTCTATTATTGGTCGCGCATTCTTTACCGGTTTGAAAACGGCCGTAAAAGACATGAAGACCTTAATGCTGAGAGCTTCTCTTCATAAATGATTGCAGGTATAGGCACGGATATCGCCCGTATCGCACGATTTAAGAAAATCCTTGAGCGGCGGGCAGAAGCCTTTGCTCGCCGTATTCTTACGGATTCTGAGCTGAAAACCTTTAGGTCTCAGCCTCAGCAGGCAGCCTGGCTGGCCAAACGCTTTGCCGCCAAGGAAGCTGCTTCCAAGGCTCTGGGGACCGGGATAGGCAAGGTTTCTTTTCGGCATCTTGAGACATTCAGTGATGAGCAGGGAGCGCCTCATATGCGTTTTTTGGGGCATGCGCTTGAACTTCAAAAAGAGAGGGGGATCAAAGCGATTCATCTGAGCCTCTCTGATGAAACCGAACATGCTCTTGCTTTTGTCGTTCTCGAAAGCTAGCCCTTATTTGTTTTTCTTCACAACAAAATCTGTCTTGACGCCGTAGACCGACATCTCGATATGAATGACCTCCATAAAGTCACTGGCCGAAGTGATAAAATCATGCTTACGGTCAAAAACATGGTTTCCCGAGCTGTGATTAAACTCCAGATCATGACGGCATAATTGATGCCGCCTGGTCTTTCCAGCGTATTCCTGACTTGTTAAATGCGCACTTCAACCAGACTCTTGTATGCGGTCTCTAATCAGGCAGGGCACCCCGCATGATATTGGCCTATTTCCTGAATCCATCGTCCTGGTTCCGGATTGCAGCTTGAATATCCGGATCAGACTTCAGTCTGTCGCTGAGGAATTCATAGATGAAGGCGTCTCGTGAGAGCAATGGCAGGACAAAGTCCTTGTCATTTTTAAGGGACTCAGTGGCAAGGCTAACAAAGTAGTGAGCGTAAGGATTTTCCTCAATGAGTCTCTTTAACAGGGCTTCATCGTTTTTTACCATCGGCCCAGCAAGAGAAAGAGCGGGAGAGTAGTTTCTGATGGCTGACAGAACCACATCAAGGTCATTTTTGAGACGATTGCTGGCATAACTTAATAAATTTCCTTGCTGTTCTACGGCAGATTTAACTATTTCTTTATCATCATTAAATCTGTCAGCGATATAACTGAATATCCTTGGATTTTGCTGAACCAGAAAAAGCACCCTTTCCCTGTCGTGATCTAAGTCAAATTCTTCACGCAAGATTGGAATAAAAACCTCCAGGAAGCCGGTCTCAATGGCCATGTGAGCAAGCAGTTCATTGGTTATTCTTGCAGCAACATTCGGTTGAAGGTGTTTGGTCATAGCGGTAAGGATCTGCCGAAGTTCCGCATCTCTATCAGGAATTCTAGCTCTCATAAGCTGGTAGTAAGCTTTTTCGGCCATTTCAAAGACGGTAACTTTCAAGGTAGATGTCGCCTCAACTTATGCAGCTAAATCACAATGCTG
>NZ_JAHHPQ010000338.1:0-15711 GCF_024606245.1 Endozoicomonas sp. SESOKO2 | reverse complement strand
CAATTTATTGCAACCGCAGTAGGACAGCCTTAAGTCCGACAGGCTGCTAGTGCTGGCGTTGATGTGGCGTCCAATGTTTAATAGCCGGGCTTCAAGAATTGCATTTCTCTGAAAGGGATTGTTTATGGCCATCTTTCGATTGGAAAACCCTGTGCAGCATTATGACTGGGGCAGTCAGAATGCTATGTGTGAACTTTTCGGTATGGCTAACGAGTCCGGTCGGCCAATGGCTGAGCTCTGGATGGGGGCTCATCCGAAGGCACCTTCTATGGCTCTGGTTGATGATCCGGTGCCCTTGAATGCGCTGGTGGATGACCAGGCCGCCCATCTGGGTAGAGGATCTCTGGAAAAGTTTGGTCACAGGCTGCCTTTTCTTTTCAAAGTGCTGGCTGCTGCCAAGCCGCTGTCTATACAGTCCCATCCTAACAAACAGCAGGCGTTGGCAGGGTTTGTTCATGAAAATCATCTGGGCGTGCCGCTGGACGCCTTTCATCGAAACTACCGGGATGATAATCACAAGCCAGAGTTGCTCTACGCCCTGACACCTTTCAGAGCCATGAATGGTTTCCGGTCACTGGATGAAATGCGTTTTTTGTTCGAAATGGCTGGGCTGGAATCGCTGGTAGAGGCATTGTGCTGGCTTGGAGAAGGCAAACTCAGGGCTTTTTATGAACACCTGATGGGCCTTAAGGAAGAAAAAAAGGACTGTTTGGTTGCTGCTGCTCTGTCGTTTGCTGAGACTTCGGATCATCCGGCCTGGCAGGAAGTCTGTCGTCTGAATCAATTCTATCCGGGTGACATCGCTGTTCTCAGTCCATTACTGCTTAACGTTGTAGAACTGACTCCGGGCCAGGCCATGTTCCTCAGAGCAGGGACACTCCATACCTATCTCGAAGGTACGGCATTGGAAATCATGGCATGCTCCGACAATGTTCTCAGAGGTGGGCTGACCAGCAAGCATGTTGATGTACCCGAGCTGCTCAAGACCATTGAGTTCGTCACCGTTGCCCCTGCTGATGTGTACCTGAAGCCTGAACGGGAAGAAAATGGTGAAACCCGTTTTGTCTCTCCTGTCGATGATTTTCTTTTTAGTGTCATTCAGTCTGAGCAGGCTAGTGAACCTTTTCAGGTAAAAGCCGCCGAGATTCTCTTTTGTGTGGAAGGTCATCAGTGTATCAGAGCTGGAGAAAGATCTGTTGAACTGACACCTGGCAGTGCCTGTTTCATTAGTGCTATGGCAGAATCCTACCGAGTGGAAGGTGTTGGCCGTCTGGCCAGAGCGACATCCACTCCCTAAAACAGGGCAAATTACTTATGCTGCTTCTGCTATCTCACGATCGTGAATGAGTGACCCTTAATGTCGAACAGGGTTTTCTGATATATCATTGTTCGTTCTCTAATTTTGAAAAATATTATGCCAGTGACTCAGCTCAAACCCTTGGACCGTAAGTTTTCCGTTGCCCCCATGATGGACTGGACGGACAGGCATTGCCGTTATTTTCACCGTTTATTATCAGAGCGCTCGCTGCTCTATACCGAAATGGTGACGACCGGAGCTCTGGTATTTGGTGATAAAGAGCGTTTTCTCAAACACAATCCTGAAGAGTATCCACTGGCTCTTCAAGTGGGTGGTCACGACCCAAAACATCTTTCCCAGTCAGCGCAGTATGCTGAACAATGTGGCTACCATGAAATCAATCTGAACGTGGGGTGTCCCAGCGACAGGGTTCAGAGTGGCCGGATAGGTGCCTGTCTCATGGCAGAACCTCAAACCGTCGCAGAAGCTGTCAAAGCCATGAAACAGGCGGTCAATATTCCAGTGACGGTGAAACACAGGATTGGCATAAACGGTCGTGATACCTACGAGGAACTGGTGGATTTTGTGGGTAAAGTGGCTGAAGCCGGTTGTGAAACATTTATTGTTCACGCACGTATTGCGATTCTTGAAGGCCTGTCTCCCAAAGAAAACCGTGATATTCCTCCTCTTAAGCCCGAGGTGGTTTATCGACTGAAAAAAGATTTTTCGGATCTGGAAATCATCATCAATGGCGGCATAGGATCCTTTGCTGAGATTGAGCAACACATGGAGCGTGTGGACGGCGTTATGTTGGGCCGGGAGGCTTACCATAATCCCTATCTGATGGCTGAAGTCGATAATCGTCTTTATGGTACCGGTAAACCAATGATTGAGCGTCATCAGGTGGTTGAGAAAATGCTGCCCTACATTGAGTCCGAGCTGGCAAAAGGCACATACCTGAGCCACATAACCCGTCATATGTTGGGCCTATATCAGGGCGAGCCCGGGGCTCGTAAGTTCCGTCGTTATATCAGCGAAAATGCCCATAAAAAAGGCGCCGGATCAGAAGTTCTGCTTGAAGCAGTCAGGCAGGTTGAAAGTCTCAGGGAACGGGCGCAGGATGCAGCTTGAGTCACCGTCAACAAGGCTGATGGTGGGCCTGTTGAGCTGAAACTTTCTTTCTTGAGAAAGCTCTCAGCTCTTGCCCTTGGTATTATTCTTACCGCTGTTTTGAATCTGCTCAAGCTGTTTCACCAGCTCACTGAAAGCTTCCCGGTTTTCTTCGCTCAGACCCATCAGCACCTTGTGGGCATCCAGAACTTGCCTGACCTGGGTGGGTTGCTCCAGATTTCCATCGCAAGCAATATCGTGCATGTTCAGGTTCAGCTTTTCATAGCCTTCCAGCTCCTTGACAATCACAAATACCCTGTCAAACCCCATACTCAGCAGAATCCGGGTGATGTCATCTTTGGTTGAAATAATTACTGGTACCAGCCCCAGGTTTTTCTTGGTCTGAATAGACAGTTTGGCCAGTAGACCCAGTGAGGTGCTGTCGATAGTGTCTGTGTCGGTCAGGTCAATAATGACCGAGGTGAAATCAGGCTCATTGATCATCTGTTCCAGAGATGAGCACAGAGTCAAGCGCACTTCCCCCACCAGTTTCAGAACATAGGTACCATCGTTTTTTGCGAACAGTATTTTTCCAGTAGTCATTCACTCTCGAGCCAGAATCAGCATGGCCATGTCGTCCGGAGCGGCTTTCATGGTTTTTAGCCCCAGCTTTTCTGTCAGCGCTGATACGTTGACGGCTCCCTCTTTGATAACAGACAACAAGTAGTCTTCCTTCTCCTGAAGTGTCTGCTGCGGCAGTACCTCCAGAATACCGTCGGACAGGATAGTTAAGGTAAATTGCTCGGGCAAGTCAATGGTGACATCTTCAAAAGTCGCATCTTCGAACAGGCCTACCGGTAACCCCCGGCCTTCAATACATCGGGTCTCTTTCGGCGTGGAAAGAATGGGTAGAGGGTAATGGCCGCCAAAGGCATAAGTCAGCTTCTGATCACGGGTGTCGACGACACCGCCAAAGACTGCAACATGCTTGCCCAGACCCGTTTCCAGAAGGCTGCGATTGAGGAAGTTCAGCACATGGGAAGGTTTGACCCTGGCCCGGCCTCCATGGGACTGATATTCCTTGAGCAAGTTCATGGACATATGCTTCAGTAATACCGTGATAAAGGCTGAAGATGCTCCGTGACCGGAGACATCAGCCAGATAAAAGGAAAAGCTGTGTTCGTTCAGAGCGAAGTAGTCAACAAAGTCGCCACTGAGGTAGAGAGAAGGGATGATCTGGTGGTCTACTTTGAAGTTTTCAAAGATCAGTGGCTCCTGGGGAAGCATCTTCATCTGAACCTGACGGCCTGCTTTCTGATCCTCCTGTAGCAGATGCAGGTTGCTTTCCAGCGAGTGAATAGCTTCTTCAAGGCTTTCACGGTAGCGGCGATTTTCAAGTATCAGTTGGGCATTTTCAAGAGCACGGTTAATGGCATACTCCAGAACCTCCAGATCGACAATAGGTTTGACGAGATAGTTACTGGCGCCAAGACGCAGTGCTTGTACCACGTCGGTCATGACACCGGCACCGGAAACCACGATAAAGGGCATATCCGGAGACAGCTCACGGACGCTACGAAGCACCGACAGTCCATCCAGTTTGGGCATTCGCAGGTCACAGAGAATCAGGTCCGGGGGAGTCTCCTTGAAGATTGCCAGACCCTGCTCACCATTTTCTGCCTGAAGAATACTGAATCCGCTACCTTCGAGATAGGCTACGATGCTTTCTCTGACAATTGTGTCATCATCAATGACCAGAATGGTACTACTGGTCATATCCAGAGTCCTGCCCGCTGGAGAGATCTGTTCAGACCTGTGTCAAGAAAATCTGCATCAAGGAAAACAGAGTGCATCTGACGTTGAACCATGATTAATTTGTGATGGATGAAACATACTCTCAACCCGGCTTTGCTGCAAGCTGAGGGAAGGTAAAGCGCAGAAATCTATCTTGAGCTGAGGTACCGTTTGTTCTGGTCTAATCGTCCGATTATATCGCGGCAGGGTTGGCCGGATACGCCTAAATCAGTGTGTTAGCACCCTGTTTCAGGCGTATTTGGGCGGGTGTTATCTCATCAGAAATCGTCTTCTGGCAGCTGACCTGTAATCAGGTATTCACGACGTTGCAGATAAGCATCGCGGATAAAGGTATAGCGATCACCCACAATCAGTTCTTCAGAGCTGAGCAGGGACGAACGAGTGTTAACCAAGTCCACTCCTCTGGCCGTCCAACGATCCCGCTCCGGCTGAATCTGTCCCTGGAGGTTCATCATTGAGTCCGGCAATAAGCCGATACCTGATCTCAGTGTTCTTGATCCAAAGAATGGCAACACTACATAAGGTCCTGATGGTGTACCCCAGTGGGCGAGTGTCAGGCCAAAGTCTTCATATTTCTGCTCAATCCCCAGTGGGGTGGCGACATCAACCAGTCCCAGCATACCTACCGTTGAGTTAATGCCAAAGCGTCCAACTGAACTCAGTGCCTCACTGCCTTTAAATTGTAATAAAGCGTTGGCAGCATTGCGGATCTCGCCGAGGTTTGAAAAGAAGTTTGTGACCAGCTGCTGAACAGGCTTGGGAGTCACTGTATCGTAACCCTTAGCCACAGGCTTCAGAGCATAAGTGTCCAGCGTATCATTGAACGAAAAGATAGCGCGGTTCGCTTTCTCCCAGGGGTCGTCGTAGGAAACGACAGCAGCACCGGCACTGGAAACAAATCCGGCGAGTAGCAAGGCGGGTATTACTTTAACCATATTTTTTAGAGTATTTTTCAGGTTTGCAGCCAGTGAGCGTGTCACGTTCCTGTCCTCGCTTTCCTTGTTGATAGAAACTAGCCCAAATCATCGTGTGTGGAGAGTTACAGTTTGAATTATTGCACCGTTGAGTGGAATAAATCATAAGGGTATCCATTTTATACTGATTCGAAAGACTTAAAAATGTATAAAAATCTCTCACTTGCCTGTGAATCTGCCAAAACCACGAGCCTGCGACAATCTAACGGTGTCCGTAAAGGATATTTTCTGACCATGCCAGCTAAGGAGTATACGTTTGGACAACCTGGCAATTATTCTCGTATTCGTCTCATCTTTCATGCATGCCGGCTGGAATTGTCTTGGAAAAAGAGTAAGGCCTTCAGGAGCCAGCTTTACCCTGTCTGTAATGCTCGGGATGCTGGCTTTTGTGCCTCTGTTGCTTTTTTATATCGACTGGTTGGGAGAAATCTCCCGGGAAATTTGGTACCTGTTAATTCTGAGTGGCCTGTTTCAGGCCATCTACTATCTGGGACTGGGTCAATCTTACCGTTTTGGCGATATGTCGCTGATGTATCCGGTCTCGCGCGCTCTTCCTGTTCTTCTGGTTCCGCCTGTTATCGGTTTATTAGGTTGGGGGGCAGAGCTCTCACCGGGAAAATGGCTGGCTTTCAGCCTCATTGTTTCAGGCTGTATCATCCTGCCACTCTGGCACTGGAGAGATATCAGGTGGTCTCACTACCTCAACTCTGCAACGGCCTTTGCAGTGATGGCTGCCCTGGGTATCACGGGATATTCTGTGGTCGACAGTCAGGCTCTCATGTTAATGAGAGCGCTGTGGCCCGTTGAAGGAGTGGCCTTTAAAAGTGCTCTGCTCTATCTGATTCTTCAGGCCGTCACAACCTGCCTATGGCTGGTGCTTTTCACGTTTCCCTTTCAGAAGCAGCGAATTGAAATAGTACAGTTGTTTGCATGCCATCGTGGTGCTCTGTTTTTTACAGGTGTGGCGATGTTCTCCACCTACAGCATCGTGCTCGCCGCCATGGCGTTTGCTGATAATGTCAGCCTGATTGTGGCTCTGCGCCAGACCAGCATTCCAGTGGGCGTTTTGATGGGGGTTTTTCTGCTTGGAGAGAGAGCTTCGTCACAAAAATGGTGGGGCACTGGATTAATCGTTTCCGGCTTGATTCTGGTAAGTATCTGACGATGCATAAGTAAATGAATCTGGCATGAAACCTGATTAGTAAAAAAGCCACGTATTGGCACTGGAAGCTGAAAATATCTTGTGAGACTATCAGGAGCTTGGCAATCAGGAGGAATCATGGACGACAGCCGAAAGAATGAAACCGAGACTCAAAGCAGTACACATAGTTGTCACAATGAGGCACGGTTACTGGCTCTGAGAAAAGCTTACCTTGCAGGTGAGCTGAGAGTAGACAGTGCCAGAGTGGCAGATAAACTGCTTGCTTTCGAGAGTACACTTGAATCAGCCCTGAGACACCGGGCCCATCTGAATGAAAAAAGCAGCTGACTGATTTCAACGACAGGGATTTATCTCCAGTCAGTTTGCAGAACGACTTTAATTGTTGGAAAAACACCATCCATTCGTTAGAATGCAAAGCGAGCCAGCCGCAACGATCTACGTGCTGGCTTTTCTATGCTCCCTTGGCACAGCTGGATAGCGCGGCCCCCTCCTAAGGGGCAGGTCGGAGGTTCGAATCCTCCAGGGAGCGCCAGATATAGTAAAGGCTCCAGGTTTTGAGCCTTTTTTATCCTTGCGATGGGTCGTCAATAGGTCGGATGCATTACACATTGTCAGAGTATTGCTGAGCCAGACTTTCATAGCTTTTTTGATTGTTCAGCCAGCTATCCAGATCCTCTACCCGATACCGGACTAATTTTTTGCCCACCCTGAAAAATTTTGGGGGAGCTTCCCCGCAAAGTTCTCCTGAAATCCTTGCTCTATCCAATTCAGATTTTGACAGGCCGATGTACTTTGCTGCTTGTGCTGTATTCAAGACGGCAGGTGAGAGTTCTTTAACGGTATGGTGGTTCATTGAGTTTACCTTTATTGAACAGGTTTATATTTTCAGGTAGCAAACTGCCACTCCAGACTTCATTGGTGATTCTGGTTTTCTGGTACTCGCTTTTATTGATCCAGTCTTGTTGATAGGCAACATCAGCAATCCGTTCCGTCAGTGCGGTCAAGGATATGGAGCCTTGTCGTATGATTACGATGTTGTCAGGGGGCTGCATAAGAAACAGGGCAGGGTATGTGGTGAAAATGCCAACCAGAGCAGTATCAGGCCAAGCCCGAAACACCAGATTGCGAATGAGCTGGTTTGTTTTTGAGAAGTTGTCATAACAGAGATGGAATCGATTGTTCAGGATTTTGGCGAGCAAAGAATCGGGATTCTGCCTTTCAATAAACGTCCGCCGCCCAATCGTGCAACGTATTCCAGATTGGGCAGCTCACCAAGCAGTTGTGGTGGAAACAAGTCTCCGGTTTCTTCCAATTGTTGTTCACTGAGGTTACCGGTGAATTCCATGGGGCGGTTAGCGTCGGTGCTGATGCCCTGATTGTGGATAAAGCCATCATTTCCCATAGTGATGACATCAGCTCAGCCACTTTTAGTCCCAATAGCCGCTTTGTGGTGACCACCGGTTTAGTGTCACTTGATAGAGGTACCGAAAACATTGCGAAAATCATTGAACTATGGAAAGAAGAGTAACTCCAGTAGCATCCCGGAAAATCTTGGCTATTCTCTGATGCTCTACCAATAATGTGATTCACCCATGGCGTTCCTTTATTTTTCCAAAACAAACATTCAACACGGATTGTTCTGGCATTTTCTGACAAACAAGAAAAGCGTGATTGGTATTTTTGTTTTTTCCCTGCTGGCTATGATAGTTGTGCCGATATGCTATTCCTCAACCCTTATTGACAGTCATCATCCCGATGGGCGCAAGTTTCGGATTGAAATCAACGATGGGAAAACACGCAATAGCACACTGATAGTGACAGGTGGCCAGCCCGCTGGCAATGCCGATTTTTCCGGTGTCGCCAGAGGAGGTTTTTTTTATTTGCCTCCTCCTCCCTGGGGAGGTGGAGGCGGCAGGCCATCGGGATTGTTCGAAATTGACCTGACTATTCTGCAACCCGTCATCAACTGGCTGATGTCCATAGGCAAGAATTCTGTTTCGTTTGAGCAGCAGCCCTCCCCGGCACGTTTGCAAATCACCCGCGTTAATGTCGATGGCTCTGCCAGTGAAGCGGCTATCCCCCTTGACTGGCTCAACTTTCTGGATAGTGAACAGCTGCCCGATGTTGATTTCTGGGACACTCTCCTCCAGCGTGTCGCCAGGACTTGCCCGGCCAGCGAAAGCCTTCAGTGGCAACTTGGCTGTTTCAAACTGCTTCTTGAGCGTACTGTCTTGAAAACCCATCATGGTGATGGCCGACAGGCAGGTAATGAGGATGGTCAACCCTCTGGCAGCAGACCCAATGCAGGATCAAATGACGCAACTAACCAGCACCATCAACAACAGGAGAAGAGAGAAGCACCTGAAAATCGAGAGAGCAAATCACCGGGAGAAGGTAATGGTAGCAGCGGCGATGGCAATAACAGAAAAGACGACAATGGAGAGCAGAGTAAAAATAATGCTTCGACTCAGGACCTTGAGCTACTTGCCAACCAGCTTTTAGCCATCATTGAAAGCGACGATCCCAACGCCGCTTTTAAATTCAGGGAAATGCTGGATAAGCTGAACATGCCTCAGCGTTTGCAGGTTCTGGAAACAAAAGGCACAAACATCAGGGGTAATACTATTACTCCTCTTGAGGCGATATTGGCACTGCCGCGTTCTTCCTATGAGCACACAACACACAACCGATTTATCGAGCAGCTGCTAGCAGCCACTGACAACAACTACCTGATGATTTTGTCTGACGACAGCCACCTGATGAGTGCCTCTGAAACCATAGATGATTACATCGCTATCAATGCTTTCGACGATAATGCACTGCATGTGGATAAAGAAGAACCTGCACACATTATTGATGCAGAGTGCGCGGTATGTAAGGAGCAGTTTGAACGCACGTCAAATATAGTGAAAACGCCCTGCAATCACCTTTATCACGTAGACTGTTTAAAACAGTGGTTAAACAAAAGGCAGCAGGATGCTTCAATTATAAATTGTCCTACATGTCGTATAGAATTAAACGCCTTGAGTAAAAAACTTAACGACTTTAACCAACTATTGAGAAAATACGACGGTTGTCATTCTTTAGCTATTGCAGAAAGAGCAGTTAATGAATGGAATAAAGCAGAAACAGGTTATGAAACCTTGTACCATTTTATCCAATTTTGCCGACATAACAGCCAGGCATCTGATGATTCACAGTTTGTAAAAATCTTGGGACGCCTCGTTCATCTGGTGACAAAAGCCGAGATCCACCATCACGGTCATATCTCAGCCACCTTCAGCGCCAATAGCCGCCGTATGGTGACCGCCAGTGACGACGGCACTGCGAAAATCTATGTTTATCAGTCCGATGGACCCTGGAAGGAAGAGTTCACTATCCACGACGATGGTCCGGTCAAATTAGCCAGCTTCAGCGCCGATAGTAGTCATGTATTGACCGCCAGTGACGATGGAACAGCAAAAATCTATGTTCGGAAGGAGGATGGTTCATGGCAAGAAGAAATCACTATCCGCCACCGTGGGCCCATTAATTCAGCCACCTTCAGCGCTGATAATAGCCGTGTGTTGACCGCCAGCAAAGATGGTAAAGCAAACATCCATGTTCAGAAGGAGGTTGGATCATGGGAAGAAGAAGGGACCATCAGCCATGATGGTCCGATCGATTTAGCCAGCTTCAGTGATGATGGTAGCCATGTGGTGACTGTCGGCGAAGATAATGTGGTAAAAATCACGGGCAAATCAGCCGATGTGTCATGGCAAGTAAAAATCATCGTTATCCATAAGGGCTATGTCAACTCAGCCATCTTTAGCCCCGATAACCGCTATGTGGTGATCGCCAGTGACGATGGTACGGCAAAAATCATTGGCTGGAAAGACGATGAATCATGGGAAGAAGAATTCACCATTAGCCATATTAGCACCGATAGTTCGGTCATATCAGCCGCCTTCAGCCCGGATAGCCGACATGTGTTGACTGTTGGCAAGGATAACCTGGTTAAAATCATTGGCAAACGGGCCGACGGATCATGGGTAGTAAAAGCCATCATTTCCCACAGTCATTTCATTGAGACAGCCACCTTCAGTCCCGATAGCCGCCATGTGGTGACCGCCAGTTTCGACAAACAGGCAAAAATCTACGGCGAAAAGACCGATGTCTTATGGGAAGAAGAAATCACTATCCACCACAATCATTGGGTCTTCTTAGCCACCTTCAGTCCCGATAGCCAACATGCAGTAACCGGCAGTTATGATGGAACGGCAAAAATCCATAACCATAAGAATGATGGATCATGGGAAGAAGGACTCACTATCCATCATACTGATCAGGTCTCTTCAGCCACCTTCAGTGCCGATGGCCGCTTTGTGATGACCTCTGGTTTTGATGGTATCGTGAACATCAGGCCCCTGACGGGTGACGGGTCACAGAAAGTAGAATTCACTATCCGCCACCCCAATCCAATCTTCTCAGCCAGCTTCAGCGCCAATAGCCGCTTTGTAATGACCCAAAGTTTTTTGGGAGGATTTGGTGTGTTCGGCAACATCGTGTCAATTACTGAACTATGGAAGGAATAGTAAATCAAGCAACGTCCCGGAAACTCTTGGCTATTCTCTGATGCACTACGAATAATGAGATTCACCAAAAGTAGCGGCAACGAACCGGCGGCAGTTTGTCGGTGATAAATTTCTCGGTGTCAGGGTTCTGTGATAGACCCGTGATGCTCCACCAGACTGAATTCCAACCTGTCCATCAATAAACGGCAAGCTCAACTCAACAGCCGGTTTGCGACTCAGGCATTGGAAAAGCAGTAGTGCATTCGTCAGCACCAGTACCAGCAACATCAGTCTGTCCAAACAGAGCTGCTGATGCCATTGCTTCAATCGTCGCAGATAGTCTTGAATAGTCATTTTCGGGAAGGGTAAAAGACCCGAACATAGGGGTTGGGCAAGGTTCTGGCTTTCACAAAATAAAAGCCCAGCCAGTAAATGGTTCTTCCTGTTAGGATTGGGAGAGGTCTTGTGCTACAGGTGCTTCAGGAATAGAGATTCCAGTTCCAACATGGAGCTTAATTGTTGCTTTTTGGCAGTTTTATGAAGCTGTACAATAACTTCATATTGATCCGGCTCACCTTCTGCGTCACAGAAAACTTTGAGTTCATCCGGAATAATTTCATAGTTAATCATAATGGCCAGTGCCTGCACCAGAGAGGGTGAAAATAAGCCAGAAGTCGATCTTTAATTACATCGGAGGCAAGCAAAATGGGTATGTCGCCTTGTTCTGAATGAGCGACAGTGGTTTCTTGAATAATCTGGTTTCCAATAGCGAGAGGTGCAGAAGGAAACTCAACACAGATCTGCGTTGAATCATTGACAAACACGCGGCCTTGTTTAAAAAAACCTAATTCAGCCATTGCGGTTTTCAGCGATTCTTAGGAGTCGTAGCTGGTGTTAACCATATCAATATCTTTGGTCAGGTATAGGTTTTCACTGTAAATTTCAACGGCTAAACCACCCACCAAAACCACCCGAATGCCATGCTGCTTAAGATGATTGGCGACAATGGCTGCCAGTTCAACAATGGGCGTGCTACTAAAATTTGTCATGATTTAATTCTGAAATTAATGATCCCTTGGTTGGATAGCAATAGTCGGTTTGCCTGCTGCTCTGGGGCGGGTTCTGGTCATGGTGAGGTTCTGGATCATGGAGTCCGGATAGGCCGACAGGGCCGACTTAAGCAGTTCTTTCAATGGCGACAGGAAAGGGTATCGGGGGTTAAGCTGATATTCTCTGAGCCTGCCAATCAGGTGGCTCACCAAAACGCCATCTTCTTCAAGCCGGGCAAGCTGTTTTTGCACGGAGTTTGAGGAGATTTCGTAAAATTCGGCAATGGCCTTGCCATAACCGGAGCTGCGAAGCATTAGATATATAAGGATTTTTTCCTGACTTTCCGCTCGCAAAATGCCTTTCAAAATGAACATGATGTAATATATTATTTTACCAACATATGGTAAATATATACCATTTCATGATATTTATAAATCAATCTATGGTTTTGAGTGGCGGATAGAGCTGGTTTTTTGTTCTTGATACAAGTTGAGTTGTTCAGGTCGAACCTCATGAAATCGGACTTCCAGCCGCTTGCGACTGTCCTCCCGGTGCTGGTCGAAATCCAGCCTTGACCCTTTGCCCGTCAGAGTTTCCAGATTCAACTGTTTCAATGTATCAGCATTCAACTCTGGCAGTTTGTTTTGCAATTTGAACAATGCCAGCCACTCGCTGAGGTCAATCTGGTTCCAGTCCACTGAATGCAGAGTTTCAGGCGTTATAACCGAGCAAACCGGATGTTTGGCAGAGCCCCATCCAGTGTTCAGCTGCTTCCTGATCTGTACTCTACGCTGCTCAACCCCAAAAACTTGCTTTCTCTGTAACTGCCGACTTTATGGCAGGTTTTCATCTCCCGTTTGGCGGCCAATTTAAATTCTTCGGTATCACATTTCTTGTTGATCTGGATAATCAGTTTGGTCATGGTATAAGCCGTGTAGATCATGGTGACGACACTGATTGCTGAGGTGATGGCCGGGTTCATAATCAGGGTTTGTTGGCTCAGCTGACCGCCCTGAGAAGCCAGGTTATCACCAACTGTTCGGAACAGCAGATTGGTGGCATCCTCGCCCAGATTTTTATGGACGACTTCTGCCATCTTTCGCATCGATTGTTGCTGCATATTTCCGAGCATAGTCTTCTGAGCTTCCTGCGACAGTTCTCCGGCAATGGGCTTGGCAGTGGCAGTCTGAGCATGTACTTCAGCGGGTGTCGGCCAGAGCTTTTCAGTGAGCTTGTCCCAGCTTTTGCCTAAATCGGACCATAGATTCTTTGCAGGCTGACTGAGCTTGTTAATGCCCTCCATCAGCGGTTCCCTCATTTTCTGACAAGACCCGGTCAGCTGATTGGGGAAATTCCTCTGTAGATGGATTGCTGATTGATCAATCGCCCACTGTGTCAGGAAAGTTGTCGCTGATGGTTTCTGGTGGCTTTACATTTTAACTATCCCAAGTGTTAGGAATAATATCGTTATTCTTTGGACTTTCTATTGTCCAACCTCTTCCCTTAGTGTCATCATCAAACCTATCGATTTTTTAGTAGTTATGCCTCTATATGTCTAAAACCATAGCCTTTTATGAAGACAATTCAGATACTTTCTATGACTCTACCGTGAGCGTAGATGCACAGGCATTATACGACCGGTTTCTAGCACTATAACTGGGTAACACGAAGAACCGGTCGCTACGCCACCTGATTAAGATCAATGCGTTCCAGGTTTGCTGTATCGACCACTTGCCTGGCTTTCCACAACTCTCCTGAAGTGTCATCCAGCTTTCAGCAGAACCACCCAGTACTTCCGACGGTCGAATGGCCATTTCCGGTGAAACGCCTGCTTTTTCATTCAGCAAACGATTGAAAGTACTTCTGGCCACGCCCAGCTGGTCGGCAATTCTGTTTGCGGTCATTGAGGTGAATGGCTCAATGTAGGTGCGGTTGATCAATGCTCCTGGGTGAGGTGGATCAAATTGTTGTGTAGCCATCAGTGGTAATCCTCGTAGTTCACGATGTAGGTATCTCCGTTTTTAAATTCAAACACAATGCGCCAGTTACCTAACCTGATACATTAACGGTCCAAAGTCCTTCACGGTGGCATTTCAATGGCTGAAGGTGGGCCGTGTAGAATTCGGAGAATTGGCTACAAGTATGGGACTGGTGGAAGAACAAGAATATTGAAATTAAAACACTCTGCGGCTTGCTACTGATCACGTCAGCCTTATACATGGTGCTTATGGGAATAGATTATTTCTATCCCAAGTTTCTGCTGTGAGTGTTAGCCGATGCCTGTGAACAGGCGGTCCAGAGCCATCAATATATCACCTCGGTCTGATTCTATATTGGCTACTTTCTCAACAAGATAAGACGAAGGAATACTGGTAAGATGTGGGATAATCAACATCCATTGTTCACTTTCAAGTTCGACCAATGGACACACTTTCAGCATTTTTTCGAATTGGCTGGAATGACTCAACGGTGCCACGACTTGACTTTTTTTAGACGGAATCAAGTCTGATTGAAGAACAACGATGTATGGATAGTGCTCTGCACTGTCACCTGTATTTCTGAAAACATCAAACTGAGCCATTAAAACAACCTCATGCCGTCGCTGAATAAGCCATGTTTTTCTACAAACTGGTCCAGTTCTTCAGCGGCTTCCTTGTAAAGTTTCTTCAAACGTTCTTCCTCCAAACTCCTGACTTCAGCCTTAACGCCTTGTTCGGCGGCAGAAGAAATATTAATGTTCAACTCACGAGCCTGCTCTAACAGCTCGTCATCTATGGTCACTGTGGTTTTACTTTTGCTCATATCAATACCTACTTATTGAGTATTTTGGTTAGTATAGCAGGTATATATTAGAACTATTTCCCATACTTCCCAACCGCGTCAGCAGACAGCTTGCTGATTTCCCGGTTCAGCCGGTCGATCTTCTGCCGTTTCACCTTAGCACTCATAAAGCGGTTGTCCATGATCTTGCGCATGTCTTTCCTGAGTGTGCTGATTTTGCGGGCATAGCGATTCAGGTCTTTGCGGACGCCAGTTTGTTGCGGTTGGTTTTCTCCAGCTTTCTGGCCTGATCTTCCTGACCACTGTCCCGGTAACGGATGATGGTAGCGGCCAGATCGTTCAGCTCGATTGCATCTCGTACATTTCCGTAATGTAGCGGGTGGCATCGACGCCATCACTGACGAAGGAACCGGGCATAGGCAAATCACGAATTCGCACTGCCGTATGGGGTGCAGCACCTACGCCATATCGGGTGGCCACGTCGACGGCGGTCAGAGCGCAGCGTAATCGTTACCGGTTGACTCGTTTTGGCTTCAGCATTCCGGTCAGGGTATCGCCATAGTCATCACGGGGCCAGCTGTCCTTGTCGGCGTCATAGGTGCGCTGGCCGTCTGACCATACATTACCCTGACGTTGCAAGCTAAACCCGTCGCTGGATTCAATCAGGTAGTTGTGTTTGTCGGTGTCGTCGTTCAGTGAGTAGCGGTTTTTTTCCTGTGTCGGAGTTGTTTTCAGTGACCACCCCTTCAGTTTTACAATTGACAAGGGATGTAGCGGTGGCTATCATACCGAAACCTTCGAGCTGATGAACCACGCTCTGGAATTGCACCGGAGACAGTAGAGTCAGACGAAGGCTTCCCTTGTTTCTGACGTATTTAAGCCTGCCTTTTTTGATCCAGTTTCTGTATTTTGGGCAGGAGTGTCCATAAAATCGGGATAGCCATGCCCTTGTAGTTGATTGCCAGAAAC
>NZ_JAHHPQ010000337.1:0-2257 GCF_024606245.1 Endozoicomonas sp. SESOKO2 | reverse complement strand
CTCCGTATAATGCACCTCCACTGATCGGGGCATCGCTCTTAAGGATACGTTCTTGACGAGCACGCAGCGATCCATTGCGACACCGTTCAAACCGGTGATTGACAATCGGATCGAACAGCGTAGAATGCTCCGCCGCTGAGACGGAAATGCAACGCTTACCGAGTGAGTGAATGTGGTCCCGGCAAGTTGAAAAGTGGCTCGTAAAACAATCACTTGACAACGAACGGCGCCGAGGTAATATGTGCGCCTCGCTGAACAGTGCTGATCGCTGCTTCAGCTGGTTAAAGCCTTCATGTTTTAATCCAGTTCTTTAACAAATTATCAGACAATTCGTGTGGGCGCTTGTGCGAATGGCATCGGTCAACAGAGCTTTGCTCTGAAATGATTTAAATGCTGATCAAGCAAGTGAACATACCTGTTAATTCTACTGTCTTCACAGACAGTTCAATAAATGTGACGTTTAATTGCAAGATTGAGCCGTTGGCTTGTTCTTCGGAATAGCTGACAAAACGATTTAAACTGAAGAGTTTGATCATGGCTCAGATTGAACGCTGGCGGCAGGCCTAACACATGCAAGTCGAGCGGTAACAGGACTAGCTTGCTAGTTGCTGACGAGCGGCGGACGGGTGCGTAACACGTAGGAATCTGCCCGGTAGTGGGGGATAGCCCGGAGAAATCCGGATTAATACCGCATACGCCTCAAGAGGGAAAGCAGGGGATCTTCGGACCTTGCGCTATCGGATGAGCCTGCGTCGGATTAGCTGGTTGGTGGGGTAATGGCCTACCAAGGCGACGATCCGTAGCTGGTCTGAGAGGATGATCAGCCACACTGGGACTGAGACACGGCCCAGACTCCTACGGGAGGCAGCAGTGGGGAATATTGCACAATGGGCGCAAGCCTGATGCAGCCATGCCGCGTGTGTGAAGAAGGCCCTAGGGTTGTAAAGCACTTTCAGCGAGGAGGAAAGGGTGTAGGTTAATACCCTGCATCTGTGACGTTACTCGCAGAAGAAGCACCGGCTAACTCCGTGCCAGCAGCCGCGGTAATACGGAGGGTGCGAGCGTTAATCGGAATTACTGGGCGTAAAGCGTGCGTAGGCGGCCTGTTAAGTTGGATGTGAAAGCCCCGGGCTTAACCTGGGAACGGCATCCAAAACTGGCAGGCTGGAGTGCGGAAGAGGAGTGTGGAATTTCCTGTGTAGCGGTGAAATGCGTAGATATAGGAAGGAACACCAGTGGCGAAGGCGACACTCTGGTCTGACACTGACGCTGAGGTACGAAAGCGTGGGGAGCAAACAGGATTAGATACCCTGGTAGTCCACGCCGTAAACGATGTCTACTAGTCGTCGGGGATCTTGTATGCCTGGTGACGCAGCTAACGCGATAAGTAGACCGCCTGGGGAGTACGGCCGCAAGGTTAAAACTCAAATGAATTGACGGGGGCCCGCACAAGCGGTGGAGCATGTGGTTTAATTCGAAGCAACGCGAAGAACCTTACCTGGCCTTGACATCCTGCGAACCTTTTAGAGATAGAGGGGTGCCTTCGGGAACGCAGTGACAGGTGCTGCATGGCTGTCGTCAGCTCGTGTCGTGAGATGTTGGGTTAAGTCCCGCAACGAGCGCAACCCTTATCCTCAGTTACCAGCACTTCGGGTGGGCACTCTGGGGAGACTGCCGGTGACAAACCGGAGGAAGGTGGGGACGACGTCAAGTCATCATGGCCCTTACGGCCAGGGCTACACACGTGCTACAATGGTGCATACAGACGGTTGCCAAGCCGCGAGGTGGAGCTAATCTGAGAAAGTGCATCGTAGTCCGGATTGGAGTCTGCAACTCGACTCCATGAAGTCGGAATCGCTAGTAATCGTGAATCAGAATGTCACGGTGAATACGTTCCCGGGCCTTGTACACACCGCCCGTCACACCATGGGAGTGGGTTGCTCCAGAAGTAGTTAGTCTAACCGCAAGGAGGACGATTACCACGGAGTGATTCATGACTGGGGTGAAGTCGTAACAAGGTAGCCCTAGGGGAACCTGGGGCTGGATCACCTCCTTAAACGACGACCGACCTTCCATAAGCGTTCACACGAATTGTTTGATTATCAGTTGTCAGTTGACGGTGGTCAGTTGACAGTTGTTAGTTTTGTTCTTTAACAATGTGGAATCCAAACTTAAATAAGCTGAGTTGATTTAAAAGACGTTAGTCTTTTAATGAGATTCTTGCTGAGACACTCTCAAGTTATTTACCGCAAGGTAA
>NZ_JAHHPQ010000336.1:0-2420 GCF_024606245.1 Endozoicomonas sp. SESOKO2 | reverse complement strand
CGGCAAGGTAGCTGCCGTCATCGTGTGCCTGTTTTTATTGCTTTTTGTCGTTATTACGGGATTCAATGTCGGCAAATAAGTAACTCTAACCACAGCTTTGCCGAGTATTCTTTGGATAAAGGCAAAAACTGGAAGTCAGTGGATTTGGGCGGGGAGCCTGTGCAGCTAAAAGAAATCGTTCCTGACTTCCAGCTCACCAGAAAGGTCCACGGTTCCGGCACTGAGTTAAAGAAGATTAAGAATCTCCTGAAAAGGGCTGATTCAGCACAATGTGAAGCCCTGGCTGAAGCCCTCGGTATACGGCTTGAGGCACTGAACGAAGCCCTTGAGACAAACAGCGCACTGCCAAAAATAAATCTGGATACTGTCGAACTGGTAAGAAGTCTTTGGGCACGGAGAGATTTAGCCGGTTTTTCCATGGGCGTCTCAATCATCGAGTCGCAAGAGGCAGAAGCATTGAGCCATTACGAGAAGGAATTGTTCGGTGGTATGCCTTACCACGATCTCGGCGGTATGCCTTGCTACAGTCGACAGACCTATAAGCCGATGTCTGATGCAGTCAGAGAAATATTGTATGCAAACGATGAAGATCAGGTCACTGAGCCACTCAGGTTACTCCATTCAAAAATGATTGATAAGGCCGGAGCATGCCGACACCAGTGGTTGAGTTCAATAGTGGATGTTCTGCTGGAAAGCAGTGACTTAACCAAGCCTTCGTTTATTCAATTTGCCCGTGAAGCCCTGGCATTAGGGTGGCTGGATCCACTGCCGATTTATGAAAGTCAAATTGTAAATCACGGTGAACATTATGAGTTATTGTTGCGTCTGGAAGCCATCAATGAACTGAAGGTTAATGCCGTTAATTGCATGAAAAAATGGTACAAGGCGTTGTTGTCCCGGGAAAAAAATAGCCAGGTATGGCAGCACACTTATATAAGCTCCCGAGTGAGAGAAAGTAATGCCTTGTTTGTCACTCATTGTCATGATGGGTTTTCCACAACCCTTGAAAATCTCATTGCCAAACGATCTTTACAAATTGCCTGGACGGACCAACCTGAGGGCGTTCCGAATATAGAACGATTGCTGGTGCGCCATCCTGCGTTCCCACAGTTAAACTCGGGCAAAGCGAACTACCGTCCGGTGATTATCCTGGGGCAACCTCGCTGGTACGACGAAGGGATGAGTGAAAAGACCGAGGCCCTGTTTCGACTAAAAATTGAGAACAACCCGAATTTGAAGCTGATATGGACACAAATGAATGAACGAGCGGAAATAAATCAACAATTCACTAAAGCTATGCAGGCATTGAGTAAAGAATTCAAAGTAGCTCCTGGTGCCCAGCGATCTAAAGATCAGGAAGAAAAATATCAGCAAAAAATGGCTGATATCAATAGCCACTACATGTCCAGGCTAGATTCCCTTCTTGATGTGCCGTTTCAAAAGGAAACGCCTGTGGATCATTTGAAGTACAAATGCATGGAAGCGATTGAGCATGCCTTCATTCATTACCTGTATGAAGTGACACACTCGAAAGGCGCACGCTTAACGTATTGTTGGGCCGGTGCTCGAATCAGGTCTGAGGGTCGCCCGAACCACTTCGGCGCTCATGATCCATCCTCACCTGAAGAGCTGTATGCCATGATGAGTGTTATTCAGAGTTCTTCCCGTCTTCAGGACACTGTAAAGGATGCTTACTTAAGTCAGGCTCATAACGCCAGTAACGCCCTGGTGCTTAAGTCCGATGAGCTGACAAAAATTGCCGAAGAGTTTTTGAGCACCGTGAACTTGAATTCGATGAGTGACGCTCTGGATACATGGTAACCGTATGGTCATGTTGAGTTTTTCGAGATCAATGATTTCCTTCAATGGTTCCGGGCAACTATCCTAATTGAACTTTCATTCCATTTTAATATCCAACTATCAAACAATTTCAATGCAGTCTTTTAAAAGATATTAGAAAGGGTGGTTGGCTATGGATAGTCGGATCGGGGAAATAAACAAATCGGTTCTTGATAGTGACGTTTATGATACTAACGTACCATTAAAAAAACCAAAGCTGGAATTATCGGCAAATGATGTAGCGATCTGCTCTGATGTCATTACCAAACTCAATGTATCGTCACCTCAGATTAAGTCACCTGACCGGGAGAGAACCGTATCCTCAACGGATTCCTCACTCCAAAAGCCTCCTCATGCTTTCGATTTTCGTTTTGTCACCAGTGATGATGAGGTTCGACAGCTTTTAATTGCGCGGACCTGCGATGAACACCGGGATGTCACCCTTATTTCCCATCCCGATGACCTCTCACAGGCTAACCTGGTGAGCCGGTTAAGCATTTCCGGTGATGGTCACCAAGCTCTAAGCCCGGGCAAGCTGTTTGAAGGTTCGCAGCCATTGACTCTGGTGCTGGATATCCGAA
>NZ_JAHHPQ010000335.1:0-1700 GCF_024606245.1 Endozoicomonas sp. SESOKO2 | reverse complement strand
GGTCATCATCTTGCCGAAGTAATAGCTGTTACCGATAGACAGGTCACAAACGCCTTCCTTAATAGCCTTTACCTGGGCACGGTCGTTACCCTGAGGACGACGGGCCAGGTTTTCCTTGAAACCTTGCAGCCATTCTTTGGTCGCTTCCTCACCATTGTGAGCGACATAAGCAGCAACGAGACCTACGTTATAGGCGTTTTTACCGCTGCGTGTGCAGATCTTGCCTTTGTACTTTGGATCGGCCAGATCGTCATAAGTGATGCCTTCCGGCTTGTCGGAACGTTTGGTGCTGTAAATATTTCTGACACGCTTGGTCAGGGCAAACCACTCACCCTCAGGGTCTCTGTATTGTGCAGGAATGTCGTTATTGATTGATTGGCTGTCAACGGGCTGGCTGAGATCTTTTTCTACCAGATTCATCAGTCGGCTGATGTCTGTCGTCAATACCAGATCAGCAGGACTCAGTTGGCCTTCGCGTTCAAGACGCTCACTCAGACCTTTTTTAGCAAACACCATATTGACTTCAATACCAGTATCCTTGCTGAACTCTGCGAACAGAGGTTCAACCAGAAAAGGCTGACGATAAGAGTACACGTTAACCACTTCTGCGGCCTGGGAGAGGGCAGATGCAGCCATAAGACCTGATGCTAAAAGCACTGAAGAGAGTTTATTTTTCAACATGGGCGACAACCGTCTCTTTTATAATATCAATCTAAATAGGAAACATTATCATTCGCGTATTTTACAGAAATTACTCTTTATCGCCAGTTATTTAAGTACATAAGTACTAACTTTTTCGTTCTATTCACCCGCCTTTTCACATTTACTTTATAAGATGAAACTTCTATCTTATGGACTTATGCCATTAGGAGTCGATTCTATCGATTACCAATATATCCATCAGCAACAAATTGGTGATTGTGGTTTAATTGCATCTATCACATCATTAGCTTATTCAAGACCAGCTGATATATATAATATGTTAAGTCAGAATGAAGATGGGAGTTTTAACGTAAATTTACCTTCACATAGAAATATAAAAGTAGCTCCTAGTATTGAAATCTTATACAAAGGAGCCATTGCTCCTTACAGAGGTTTCTGGCCATTAATATTAGAAATCACGATTCTTAAGCTAATAAGTGACGAATCATCTACTATCAGTAAGTATTTTTCTAAATCTATCTCATATCTGAAAGACAACATTTATCATGCTGTTTTGAAAAATCCTCAAGGAAAATTATCACGAAGAAATTATGAGATCGATTATTTCCTTAATGAAATAACCGCCAAGAAAGCAATATCAATTTTAACCGGAAATCCGACAGGGTATTGGCGGATTTATATGAGCACGTCCAATGAAATTAGAAAAAAATTATATGAACTTACTTATTATAAAAAGATATCAGCAGCTAGTTTAATTAGTTCACATTACAAGTTTCTATGTCTAACTAAATTGGATTTACCAATATTACCAATTAATTATTGTTATAAAAATTTGATACCACCTTATAGAAACTTACCTAACCATCACTGCTACAGCATACTCTTTTATGATACTGAAAGTGATAATGTTGTTTTAAGAAACCCTTGGGGGCACGAAGAGCCCTCAGACCCAGAAACACACCTACCAATCGATGGACGAGATGACGGTATCTTTAAAATGAAAATAGACAGTTTTATGCAAGTCTTTGACATGATCG
>NZ_JAHHPQ010000036.1:0-5386 GCF_024606245.1 Endozoicomonas sp. SESOKO2 | reverse complement strand
CCATTGGTTCAACCAAATGGTATCGGACACTGATCGTCCGTGGGTAGTAGGACGCAGTGATCTCAACAGTATTGATGAGAAGCACCATGAAATTCGTATTAAGACTCGTCTGAGTAAAGAAGAAGCCAGAACGGAAATCATCAGGATGGTAGCTCAGGCCAGATGGCAGGCAACCGGTCTTCCCCAGAAGCCTGATGAGTCGGACGATATTCTCACCCAGACACTCTACCAACACTGCCAGCACCGTTGGTTTGATCATGAGTTTGGCCAGACGGGCGTGGACGTTAATCGGATATTTCCCCTGACGGAAGAACAGAAACAAACACTGAAAATGTCAGCTAACCAGCCTTATCTTCAGGAGGCTGATCGGCGGATAAGTGCATGGAACTCTCATGGCGTTCAATGGAGTCCTGAGCTTTGGCATCAGATGAGTGATCTGCTGAACCATCTGGTTGACGATTTTGTTAACGAAGCGTCAGCTGTTGGCAGTGATAACGCTCCTGAACCGTTGACTGTTGTCGATGCTAAAGCTCACGAACAATACGTGCCACAACATACTGACAAAGCGTTGACTGCTGCCGATACTAAAGCTCACGAACAATACGTGCCACAACATACTGACAAAGCGTTGACTGCTGCCGATGTTAAAGCTCCTGAAAAATACATTCCGGAGGCCTGCGGGATACAGGCTCCAGCACTGGACCAAATGACGGACTATGAGTCTCATGGCAAGTCGAAAGTTTACGATTATAAAATTTTTGATATGCAGAACCATTCTTCCGGGATATATCGGAAGCGGGTACGTGATGTTCATGTTACTGCAGAGGGCGAGGTCAAACAGATCGATATTAATGATCGACACATGCAGGGAGTCGAAGTCCTCATACCTGCCCTGTTACCAGGTGAGAACCAGGAAGTGACATTAACCGAAAATCAAACGCTGGGAACCCTTAACGATACATCGTTCAATGGTCGATATTCATTGCCCAGCCTGACGCCCGACGACTATATCGTGGGTCTGCGTATAAAACCCGATTTGCCATTTACCCTGGTCAGGGACCGATATAGCGGACTTCACACACTGTGTTTTCATGAGATCAAACCTCTCTATATTGAACAACTTACTTATGTCGTGGAACACAGAAAACCGGGCAAAAAAACACCCGCTCCCGCTAAAGGAGCCAAACCAGAACCATCAACACGTTTTGACGCCCACTGCTCCGAAGGTATGAAAACAGTGCTGGAAGAAGTGCTTACGGCCATTGGCGAACAACCAATCAAGGCACAGGAGGGGTTGCGGGCGATAAAAAACGCTCAAAACGCGACGCAACGCATTGAGGCGATCGCGGACTATTGCATGGCGTTTTCCGGTGAAGCTGAACCAGAAGCCAAAGAAAATTTCTTTCGTTTCCTCGTAACACAGCAGCAAGGTAGCTGTCGTCACCGTGTGCCTGTTTTTGTTGCTTTTTGTCGTTATTTTGAGATTCCATGCAGGCAAATTGGTAACGGTGTCCACACCTTTGCAGAGTATTCTCTGGATGGAGGCCTAACCTGGAAGTCAATGCATTTGGGTGGGGCGCCAGTAGAGTCAACAGGCATCAAACCTGAATTCCAGCCCATCAGGCGGGTCAGTGGTTCTGACATTGTGCCGAAGAAAGTCAGGGATCTCCTGAAAGGGGCTGATTCAGAACAACGGAAAATTCTGGCTAAAGCCCATGGCATGAATCTTGATGAGCTGAACAAAGCCATTGAGACAGACAGTGCATTGCTGCCAACCCATCTAAATATTTCCGAAATAGTACAGAGCCTTTGGAAGGAAAAAAACCTGGCCAGTTTTTCTATGGGCGTCTCGCTATTAGAGTCGCTGGACACGAAAGTATTGGGCCCTGAGGAGAAGAGTCTGGTCTGTGATGTGATTTGCGAAGATGAGCTTATCTATTCCTATGAAGCGATGCCGGAAGCAATGAGAGAAAAATTGTTCAACGATAAATTGGGCACTAATGAGGAGGAACTGATCTGTGATGAGATTCGCGAAGTTCAGCGTACCTATACCTATAGACCGATGCAGGAAGCAATAAGAGAAATATTGTCCAACGATAATGAAGATCAGGTCATTGAACCACTCAAGTCACTCTATTCAAAAATGATTGTACAGGCCGGCGCAAACCCTCAGCACTGGTTGAGTTCAATGGTAGATATACTGAAATTCAGTGACTTAACCAGACCTTCGGTTATGCAGCTTGCCCGTGAAGCCCTGAAATCGGGTTGGCTGAATCCACCGACGACTTATGAGGACAAAATGCTGAAGGCCGCACATCATGCGCTATTAGTGGGTCTGGAAGATATCGATGAACTGAAGGCTCAAGCCGCCCATTGCCTGAAAAGCTGGTATAAGAATCTGTTGTCCAGAGAAAAAAATAGCCAGGCATGGCGGTCGGCTTATAAAAACTTCCAAAAGGAAGAAGATAATGCCTTCTTCATGACTCATTGCCACGACGGGGTTTCCCATTCCCTTGAAAGTCAGATTCTAAATGTATCTTTACAGACCGTCTGGACGGACGAACCTGAGGGCATTCCGGATATAGAACGCATGCTGGCCCATGATCCCGCGTTTGTGCAGTTAAACTCGGGCAGGCCGAACCAGCGTCCGGTGATTATCACGGGACAACCTTTCTGGCGAAGAACAGCGCTTAATGAAAAAGTCGCAGCCCTGCTCCAACGTCAAGCTGAGAACAACCCGGATTTGAAGCTTATATTGGAAAAGGTCAATAAATATGAGGAAATGAATAAAGAATTACGCAATGTTTTGAAAGCATTGAATAAACTCAAACGCGAACTCGACGACTTGCGTTTAATGAGACCTGGTGAAACTGACGACAATCAATCAACACTTCTTTATGATCAATATCAAGCTAAAGAACAAGAATATGAGAAAAAACGGCTTGATATCAAGAGCGATCTGGAGTCCCTCCGGGTGCAGCGTGAGGAGAAGAAACTTGCGAATAATTTAACAAAGAAATACAAGCTAGCGATTCAACAGGCCTTCAGTCACTACCTGTATGGTGTGACACATTCAAAAGGCGGCTGCTTATCATATTGTTGGGCCGATGCCAGTATCGCCGTCGTGGGGGCTTGGGACTCAATAAGCCATGGTGCTCATGACCCATCCTCACCAGAAGAGCTGCACGCCATGATGTCTGCAATTGATAACTCTTGCTGGCTTCAGGAAGTTGGCAAGGATGCCTGCTTACGGCAGGCGCACAACGCCAGCAACGCTTTGATACTCAAACCCGATGAGCTGACAAACATTGCCGAAGAGTTTTTGAACAGCGTGAATTTGGATTCGATTTATGAGTCATTTCATAACTGACGCTGACTCTCTGGTCATTCACTCTCCCAGACTTGCCAAACAAGCCCTTTAGAAATTGTGAACGGTTTTGCTTCAGTCATAGATTTATCCCGACTAATTTGGTTGATCCATTCCTTCTACTGGAATCACTCCGATGCAGCAGCATGGGAGCGAATTGAAATGGTACGGATGCTAACGCTTAGCTGCACTAATCGTTAACGAAAGTCTCACTCATTTAATCCACCTGAGTTTTTAGCCGACATAGCACATAAGGTGAATACAAAGATGATAAACCAATGGATCAAAAGCCAATGAGCCGTATGGAGGGGTGCAAGCATACTTACAGAATGACTCTGGATCAGGGCGAGGGTCGTATTGCTGCGGTTAGTAGGGCTGCTAAAGCACTAATATTTGGATATCGGGTCAGTTCGGTGGATAATTCCCGGCGATATACTCCATCGCCTGAAGCCTCCGGTTCTACCTTGGAGGAGAAAAGTATTTTGGCACGGGATGTGGCAGCCACACCCCCTTCACCTGTTTTAAGTAAGCGTGCCCCGGTTCACTTTTCCCGGGCTATTTTGTCTGCTTTTTCTTCTGAGACGGATAAGCATCAGGCAGCGTATCTCACAGAATGTGTTAGTTATAATTCCAAATCGGGTGAGATTGTTCCGAAAACGTCATGGATTGGCCGACTGTTCAGGCCAAAGCATAAAGAGCCAACGCGTGTTGAGGTCAATGATAGTTTCAAAGCTGCACTTCAGAATGCTTTTCCTGACGCTGACGTCAATAAGGTATTTGATGCTTGTTTTTCTCGGGGGTATGACCCCGCAACGCACAAAATAACCGAAAAAGAGGCTCTGTTGCTATTAAATGCGTTGAAGCTGCCTCCACAGAAAGATTCTGCGCAAAAGCCTGATAATGCTGCTGTTGATTTGACGAGTGATGCATTGGTGTTTCAATACGATAAAGAATCGAAGTCGATTATGTTGGTAGATGATCTGCGTTCCTATCTAATAAGAAGAAATGGGTTGGACGATTCTGACACTGCTTATCAGACTGACTTTGATATTCAGTACGGCCAGGATCATACTGCTTTGCGTCAGAAGCTATCCCATAGCTTCTTTAAAAAAGCCGTAAAAGGCTGGATTAAAGATATGGGAGGGGATTCTTTCAATGCCGGTCTTATTTTCAAAGAAGCCCGGGAGCTTGCGTTGGGGATTAAAGAACAACCCGAGTCATTCACGGGTGAAGACGGGATTAAAATGCTAAAGCTAATGGGGAATTCACCCGTACTCAACCTGTCTCAGGCAGGCATTCAGCAATTTTTTCCAGGTGGTAAAAACTTTTCTGAATTACTCGAGCTGGTGGCAAAAAAGATTCAGTACAGCAATGTACCTTTACCTGCTCTTACTCCCGAGCAAGAACGCCAGTTTGTGGCAAACTGCCGGGGTGCCGTGAGGGAGGAAGTAAATAAATCCATCCGGGACTCAAGGGAAAAACTGGAGAAGTTCGAAAAAGAAGGAAAAGAGATTACAACTAATTTGATATCGGATGCCGCCATTGGTTCTTTGTTGTTCACGGATGAACTCAGAAAAATGGCCCTCGATGAATATATCAAGCTGGTGTCAAATGCCTATTCTGAAACTCTGTATAACGAACTGAAAAACCGCCACAATGATGGCTAAACACGATCTCTTCGTTCCCAGTCGAGTCGCCAGAGGGAACTTCCCCGCTACGTGATCCGTATGGCTCGTGGTGCGGGAGGAGCAGAGCCGTGAGGCTCTGCCCAATCCCGATTATGTTATGTCGCTAGCCAAATAAATCAGAATGTGATCCAGATCTATAATCCTTTTTGAATTTCGTTGACCGTACTGGAGTAAGCATCATTATTTGTCCAGATCATTAAACATTTCTTCCATAGAATCATATCGAGTCAAACCTAAACCCTTGCCTGTGTCTTCGAAAGTTTTAAGGGTTTCTTCATTAGGTATACGAACATCAAAAGGCAACCCGTTACACAAGCCTACCTGCTTATAA
>NZ_JAHHPQ010000035.1:0-3654 GCF_024606245.1 Endozoicomonas sp. SESOKO2 | reverse complement strand
CTCAATTTCTTGCAATCCTCGCTACGGACGCTTAAGTCCGACAGGCTGCTAGACTAAATCGTTTGAGCATTACAAGAGTCGACTATGTATAGGGTGCTGGAACTTTCTGCACATAAGGATTTGAGTGCACTTTCCTACTTTCTTTATCGGCAGGGAGTGCCCCACAGAATTACCGAGGAATCCGGGAAGCAGGTGCTCTGGACCCAGAATGAGCAGCAGGGGGCCGCAGTAGAACAGTTCTACCGGGACTGGCAGTCCGGAGAGCTTGAACTGGAAGTAGCACCCCCCCGCAGAGGAGCCGAGGTCGGAAACTTCTTCAAAAGCATTCCCTGGAAAAGCTTTCCCTTCACCTTTCTGATCCTTGCGGTCTGTCTGGTGGTGGCGGTTCTGACTCATCTGGGTGAGAACATTCAGGCTATTTCCAGTTTCACCTTCGTGGATTTCAAGTTATCCAGCGGCTACATCTACTATGCCTCTCTGGAGCACACACTGGAGAGTCATGAGTGCTGGCGCCTGATCACGCCGATATTTATTCATTTCGGGATTCTTCATCTGGTGTTCAATGCCCTGATGTTTTACGTACTGGGTGGTCGAATTGAAAGGCATCAGGGCGGTACCCATCTGTTGGGACTGGTTTTTCTGACCGGGGTGCTGTCAAACTTCGCTCAATATGTCATGTCAGAGGGTTCTGTGCTCTTTGGTGGTCTTTCCGGCGTGGTTTACGGGCTGATGGGTTACAGCATGGTGCGCGAACGGCTGGACAAGAGTTTCTACATGGGTCTGCCTCCGGCGATTTATGGCTTTATGCTTGTGTGGCTGGTCATCGGCTATACCGATATTCTCGGGCCATTGCTGGGGCAGATGGCGAACGCCGCTCACCTGGGAGGTCTGGTATCCGGGATGGTATTGGGTGGGCTGGCCGCTTTGATGTTCAAGTCCAGAATTAAGACTTAATGGTTAAGGAGGGGGCTGGCTTGGGTTCTGCTAATCTAAATCATCCAGATATCCTATATCTTCTGACGCCCCTGACACTTCGCTGAATATAACTGTTCGCACTTGATAACGACAAACGCCGCCATCACAGGGGTAGGCCGGACAGTACAAACTCAAAGTATGCAGTTGGTTACCGTCGGCAGAGCTCGAATGCAGGAGGCTGGTGAAAGAACCTGCAGGTTCGATGATTGTTTCTGAGACCTCCCCGAAATAAGTCGTTTGCGAGGATCTGATGCCCGAGGCCTCGTTATAAGAATCTGGTAAGTCCTGCTGTGCCTTTATGCCCGCTACAAAATCCGGTGATTGTGCCAATGATGACAGGTCCCCTCTGCAAAGTGGGCAGGACCATCGTGAAGCGCTCAGAATCACCTTTTGTAAACAGTGCCTGTCAATTTTCTTCGAACAACAGGGAACAGTAATTACATCGTCAAGCTTGTCAAGACATACGGGGCACTCCTCATTTGCTTCAGCCAGCCCTCCGATGGCGGCTGGTGGTCTGAATTGACAAACGCCATTACAGGCATCGACGTAACAATCTAAGCCGTAGGTATGTCGGTGTTGTTCAGGGTCTTCATTACCGTCGGCAGAGCCGGAATCCAGAGGGCTGGTGAAAGAAGCTCTCAGCTGGGTGGTTCTTGCCGAGGCCTGCTGCCCGGACGATGACGCGAGTGGCTGGTCTGGTGGAGCATTTTTTTGTTCATCATGCCCGTTAGGCCCCTTAGTGATGATCGCAAACGGATGACCCACTTGTGTCGAAACAAATGCCGCCCCCGGTTGACCCATTGGGTTAAACAGCAATGAATCGGGGTTCCAATAGCTTTTCAAAAGCCAGCCGACAGCAATAAATGCTTTTTCAGGTAGCCGCAAACAAGGGATAGAGCCCAGGGGGGCACCATTGGTGGTCAGAGCCAGTTCGTAAGCAACCAGCAAGTGAGTGGGATAAAGCCATTGCCAGTAAATCGAGGCAATAAAGCGGGTGGCTAAACCGTAACCATTCAATCCACCTGGCTCGTTTGCAGCCGAAAAATACGGGCAGCCGTTTGTGTCGTCAATGTCTAACGAGCCGACCGGCAATGTATTCAGATTATGCTTTATGGAAAAGACCCGGTCCAGAGAACCTGTCCCCTGATGCGGTGCAAACTCGACAACAAAACGTCTTGTCAGCTTTTCGGCCTGACAAATAACAGACAGCGAAAGCAGCAATAAGAAAAGCACCGTAGAAAGTGTTTTTACCATCATTATCTATCCATCTTTTCTTTCTGTTTGTGCAAAGTAGACTAACAAAAAGAGCAAGTGTTTGTTTCTGTCAAGAACCAAAGGTTGCAGCGGGTAAAAGTTCGCTGAGAATAAGATGGCAGGATACAAACCATTCTTTTCCTGCTTCCATGATCCAGCGCCGGTGTGTGATGATCTGAATGAGTTGATCAGTCAGTAAGCTGCACAGCAAAAGGAAATGGCATAACCTCACGAGCAATTAATGACTATTCTTGATGCAACTCTAACAATCAGAACAGAGGTTAATTAATGAACTCGGACTCTAATGAGGTTCAGATCTTTACCACTGATTCAGGAAGCATCCATGTTCAGCTTGCCCAAAAAAGCGTTTGGCTAACCCAACGTCAAATGGGTGAGGTATTTGGAACAACAGCAGAAAATATCTTAATGCACCTGAAAAATATATATAAAAATCAGGAGCTTGAGGAAAAATTAACTTCTAAGGATTTCTTAGTTGTTCAAAAGGAGGGCAAAAGACAGGTACGCCGAAACCTAAAACATTACGATCTTGATGTCATTATTTCTGTTGGCTATCGAGTCAATTCAAAAAGGGCGGTTCAATTCCGTAGATGGGCAACCGGTGTTCTGAATAACCATCTCACTCACGGGTTCTCCATCAACCAGCAACGTTTTGAAGAAAACCCAAGGGATCTGATAAGACAGTTCAAAGCTTGCGCAAAGCTTCATCTGGATCCGGTCATGCCGGGATTCTCCGAACAGTTTATGTCAGACGAAGCACTGGATAAAATGATACGGGAGACCCATCTGGATGTGCATTCCAGACATCTGGAGTTTATGAGTAAAGAATAAAGACGACGATTTTTTTATATCTGAATGAACAGAGAACAATGCCGGAACAACATAAAAAGGTCATGATGGATTCTTTTCATCCTGTTCCTCACCTGTTGAAGCAGCGTGAAGCATTGACAGATTCAGCTGAAAGTGAAGTAACTTACAGTCAGGCTGTTCCAAGAGTCAGCATGTTCATAATCAAGCGTATCAGGGTGTCTTTATGTTCTGGGTCTGACTCTGCAACCAGCAGAGTCAATGCTGCAAGACCTATGTCGTTAATCACTGGTTGGTCATCCTCGTTCATAAGGCGACCATTGCGATACATTTTGCAAACAGCTCCGTGGCCTCCCCTCGCTGAATTAATTGCCTGTTCAGTTCATTTAGTGATGTCATGGCCTGATACTTATCGACCAGAGTACCGCCGGGCTGACCTGCCGGTTCGCTCAATAAGCCCTCATCGTAGCGTTGTAGCCAGAGAAAGGTCTGAGTATACCGGCTGACGATTTCAACCAGCCCTCTGCCTGCCTCTGCTTCCAGTTCGGGCGTTGCTGCTGCTTTGCGAATAAGCACTAAGGCAGCTTCCAGCTCTTTGGC
>NZ_JAHHPQ010000334.1:0-2088 GCF_024606245.1 Endozoicomonas sp. SESOKO2 | reverse complement strand
AACAGTGGTGCTGCAAAGAGTGAGTGTTTAATCATTCTATCCTTGCATTCTGGTGTGAAGAGGGGAAGGATAGATCAGGAAATAACGCTAGTTGTTACAAACTGCCCCAGAGAGGCTTTCAGCCCCGCCAGGACGTCGACTTTCACCGGTTCTCAGCAAAAAAGTACGCCCATTCGATCATCAATACTTCTTCCGAAGTTCAGTGATCCTCACCGTGTTATCTTTACAGACGGTCATCACATTTCGGCTATCGGGGCTGAAACTGGCTGCGGCTAATCCTTCCTCTTTTTGAATGAAGGCTTTTCGCAGCCATGACCCGTTGGTCTCCAGACCATAAATTTTCACTACACCGTCGACACTGGCGGTCAGCACATGACAAGCATCCGCACTGAAGGTGGCTGAGGCGACTTGATCCTGATGGACAATGCGGGCTTTTAGTGCCCATGATCCACCGGTCTGCAGGCTGATGATTTTCGCTGTGTCATCACTGGTGGTTACCACATGCTGGCAATCGGCACTGAAGTTTGCTGAGGTGACTTCCCTATAGTGTTTGATGCAGGCTTTTTCTTCCCATGATCCAGCATTCTGGCTATGGATTTTCGCCATTTTATCATCACTGGCGGTCACCACATGGCGGCAGTCGGCGCTGAAGTTGACTGATTGGATCAACCCATTATGTTCAATCGTGTCCATTTCTTTCCACGATCCATCAGCCTGCAGGTCATAGATTATTGCTGCGTCATTACTATGAGTGCTAGTGCTGAGGATCAGATGGCAGCTATTGGGGCTGAAGTTGGCCAGGAAGACAGGGTCTTCTAGTTTAATAGTGGATGTGACTACCCATAATCCCGAGTCCAACTGGCCATGAATTTCTATAACGCAATCCCTTGAAGCAAAAATTATCATGTGACGGCCATCAGGGCTGAGCGTGGCCGAAGTGATCAGATTTCTATGAAAAGTGTCCTCTACTTCCCATGAGTCATTGTTCCTTCGACCAATGATTTTCACCGTATTATGTGAACTGTGGGTCACCACACGGCGGCTATCAGCACTGAAAGTCGCTGAATTGATGTAATTCTTATGGGAAATGCAGGCCTTTTCTTCCCAAGATCCATGATCCTCCAGACCATGAATTTTTGCTGTGCCATCGTCACAGGCGGTGACCAGATAACGACCATCAGAGCTGAAGCTGGCTGAAGAGACCAAACGATTATGGGTAATGGTGTCTTTTACTTCCCATGATCCATTGGCCTCCCGGCAGTAGATTTTTGCTGTGTGATCACTACTGGCGGTTGCCAGGTGCTGCCCATCGGAGCTGAAAGTGGCTTCACGGACTTTACCACCATGGGTAATTTTGAGTGTTTCTACTAACTCAAATTTTCTGCATAAAGACATCAGTTGACTGTTGGTGAAAAGTAACTGAAGAGGAAAATAAATATTCTTTCGTTGTTCAATGAGTGTCTCGACAGTGCCCTTATTAGCAAACGGCTCCAACCAATTACGGAGTTGTTGCTCATCTTTTGTTTTAAGGGTGGCCTTTAGTTGGTCCAGGTATGGTGAAGGAAACCGGCGATTCCATGCTCTTCCCAAAGCGTTATTGTCTTTAACAAGATCGCGAAAATATCGGCATACCTTTGCTAAACGGGTAACCTCTCGTAAACCCAAATAGCGAACAATCTCTAACTGTGTTAATTCGGGCAAATACAAGAATGGAGCGTTATTGTTGTAATAAGGAGTAACGTCCCTACCTGCACTGACGCCCGATAGTGCTTCCTCCAGCGGTTGCTGCACAGGTGTTGGCAAGAGTGGTTCTTGTGTCCCGGAATTGCTGTTGATAGTGTTCATCTCTGATTGATCCGTAGCTTCAAAGTCAGTATTTATTCTCGCCTGGAAAGGACGTTTAAAATGGATTCGATCTGTTGGAGTCGGTTTTATAATGAAAGTTCAAAAAATATTGAAATCAGTGGAACCCAGTTGAAGAAGAGCACTGATCCGGGAAAATAACAGAATCTCGGCACCGTGCCCCATAGTTCGGGCAATACGGGACAGGTTGACTGAACCCATCCGGATGAGGCCAAAAATAACCAG
>NZ_JAHHPQ010000333.1:0-2418 GCF_024606245.1 Endozoicomonas sp. SESOKO2 | reverse complement strand
TTTATCCTCAATTTCTTGCAATCCTCGCTACGGACGCTTAAGTCCGACAGGCTGCAAGGCAGGTGAGTCGTCTTTCCGTTCCCCTGACCTTACGGCAACCAATTCTCTGTCATGATTTGTTCAAAATCCCAGGGACAGGTTTCAGGAAAACTCCTCTCATTCAGTCTCTGATGCGGCTGGACATAATCATTCATGGCTTGAATAGCCAGTTTCTTGCCACTGGCGAAAGCGTCGCCAAATACCTCACAGACTTTGTGATTCAGGTGGGAACGGTCCTGTAGCAGAATGACCAGCTGTTCCCTCTGTTCCCGGATGGCGCCTTTCCAGCTTCGGCAGCTATAAGGCTCTGGAAGCAACGGATTAATGACCTGAGTCTGGTACTGGTATTTGAGCAAGTGCAGCAAGAGAGTCGTTAGCCTGGATCGAAGGGTGTTTCGATCATTGCCCGTATCATCAAACTCCTCAATGACTCTCTCCAGATCAAGTTGATCAAAGCGCCGGTTGATCAAGTGATCTTTCTGTTGCTCTTTCCAGCGGTAAAAGTCAGTTTCGTACAGGTTTTCCATAAGCTACCTCCATTGCTCTTCCACTTTAGGCAAAAACAAAAAAGGGAGCAAAGGCGAACTAAAGATTCATGATGATACAGAGCATATTTTTGACCAAATTGGATTTTGGATACGACTATTATGGATTTTTGGTGTGACTATTATGAATTTCAATCACTCAGTCATATTGCGTATCGGCTGGGTAAGTCAGTAAGGACAAGACTCCCCGACCTGATCCTCCCAGACAAAACAAACAATTGACCGGCACAGTGATTAGCTTATCCGAGAAGGGTAGGGTAACGACTTAATCGAAGAAGAAACGGGGGATTTTCACGGTAACAAACAGAACATAGTACGTGACACGCGTCCAATTTCAAATTGATAATCCGCTCCGATTGTGGCAACCCGGAGAAACATCGTGGACGTAAAGAAAACCGTCATCTTTGCTGTATTCGCTGGTCTGGCCTGCACTCATGCTTCTTCCAACGGCGATTATGTCTGTGGCGATGATACATTGGAGTACCTGACCTTCAAGTTAGAGAACCATACCAGTGAAGACATGCTACTGGATATGGGGCATCCCAAGTATGGCATCATCGAAGGCGGCAGAACACGTTATACTGTGTTCTCTCAAGGATCTATCACGCTACACGGATGTAACGGCTCGATCCTTGCCGGATTTGAGACCTATGTGCATCTGTACGGAGAACAATACCGTCAAATGTTTGACTGGCATATAAACATGCCTCTCTTTAAAACCGACAACAGCATTAGCTTCAATCGCTATGAACCCAAGCATACCTGTGATGTGACCTACTCCTATGAAGGTCACGGTTCCCTGAAAATGCAGGCGCATCAAAGCTTTCCTGGCGATATGGCCTCAATAGTGGTGGCCTGTCACGATTGATGGCACCTGAATTGGATTACCAACACAGCTCCACGATGTGCACCCCCTGAGGGATAATGATTAAATCTGCCTCAGGGGTTGTCATCCTGACATTTCAAGGGTTTAATTCGCGCGTTCTAACAGCCTTGAGCTTGATCAAGGGTCGAGTCCCTCGCCAGAGTGAGGCACCTCTATAATGGTTCCAATTCACTGCTGGTCCTGAATTTCCAGACTCTCTACTGCTGTCCCGACAACTGGCTGGTTGGACCTTCCCGTTATTGAAGGTCGGTTTTAAAAGGAAAGGCATCATGCTAAAAGACAACACATACCTTGAGACCCTCTATGATGGCTACGGCCAGAGCTTTTCCGTCGATGAGATGCTGTTCGAACAGAAAACCGAACACCAGCATCTGGTCATATTCAACAACAAGATGTTTGGTCGCATGATGGCGCTGGATGGTGTTATCCAGACTACAGAGAAAGATGAGTTCATCTATCACGAAATGATGACTCATGTGCCGATCCTGACTCACGGAAACGCCCGGCGAGTACTGATCATCGGTGGTGGTGACGGTGGTATCCTGCGTGAAGTGCTAAAGCACAAAAACGTTGAGCACGTCACCATGGTTGAAATTGATGGCGCTGTGGTCGACATGTGCAAAAAGTGGCTGCCCAACCACTCCGCTGGCGCCTACGAAGACCCACGAGCCCACCTGGTGATTGACGACGGCATCAATTTTGTCAGTGACCGTGAAAAAACACCCGACGGCAGCTTTGACGTCATCATTTCTGACTGCACAGATCCCATTGGTCCTGGTGAAGTGCTGTTCTCTTCAGAGTTCTATGCTGGCTGCAAACGTCTGCTGAAAGAAGGCGGCATCTTTGTCGCTCAGAACGGCGTCTGCTTCATGCAACTGGAAGAAGTAGAAACCACCACCCGTCGTCTGGGCCATTATATGGATGACTGCTACTTCTACAGTGCTGCTG
>NZ_JAHHPQ010000332.1:0-1299 GCF_024606245.1 Endozoicomonas sp. SESOKO2 | reverse complement strand
GAGAGGTGAAAGTCCTCTTACCAGGTATTCGCAGAGCCGAAGGTTAGCGAAAGGGCAAGGGCGTGAGCGAAGCTTTCTGGGCATTACGTTCAGCCGACGAGAAATGAAGGTTAAAGTCAGCGCGAAAGCACTGATTAAACTGAAACAGACCGTCAAACAGCTGAGCCGTCGAACGAGAGGTCATTCAATAAACCAGATAATCACAGAATTAAGAAAATCCCTGCTTGGTTGGAAAGCGTACTTCGATATATCTGAAGTGCTGAGTCCTCTGCGAGATCTGGACAAATGGATTCGACGCCGATTGCGATGTTATCTTTTGAAGCAATGGGGAGGGAAAGGCTACAGAGTGCTTAGACGATTAGGCGTGAGTCAGTACCTTGCATGGAATACAGCAAAGTCAGCACACGGAGTTTGGCGTTTAAGTGGCAGTCCAGCCTTAACCCAAGCATTGCCGAATAGATACTTTAGAAATCTTGGTCTGCCTTCATTGGCAGAAAGATGAAATGAAAGTGATTTGAAACGCCGTGCTACGTGATCCGTATGGCCGGTGTTGTGGGAGGAGCAGAGTTGTGAGACTCTGCCCTATCCCGATTATGCTCCTATACAAATCATTGAGTTCACAATTTGTAAAGTTCTATTGTGCGTGCTAGAGTTCACAATAAGTGAATGTAGAGGCTTTTATGCACGTTATCTCAAGAAAGCCGTTTAACGATGCTACACATAAGTATCCAAACGATGCTACTGCGATAGAAGCAGTCTATAAGTCATTGAGAAATGGTGATTTTCGTAGCCCGAATGAGTTGAGATCACTATTCCCCAGTTTGGATAATTTCAAGTACAAAGATAAATGGTGGGTAGTAGATATTGGTGGCAACAACCTTCGACTCATAGCTTTCATTGAGTTCAGGGATTGCAGAATGTATGTCAAACACATCGTCTCACACGCTGAGTACGACAAACTATGTAAAAAGTACGCAAAGGAGGCTGGTACATGAGATACACAAATCTAAAGCAAAAGGCTGTAGACTTTTTCTCTGAAGCAGGCTTTGTAAGTCGCATTCATAGTGAGGAAGAGTATGAGCAAGCTCTGGAACTGATGGAAGAACTAATCGAAGATTACGATAAATATCTTCCTCTAATTGAAGTACTCTCTATCTCCATTGAAAAATGGGAAGATGAGTCTGAGGGTTTCTCGGATTTCAATAAAAGGGTTGAAGCTCTGGATGATGGTGTAGCTGTTCTAAGAACACTAATGGATCAATATCAGCTAAAAGCTGATGATTTAAAAAGTGAACTGGG
>NZ_JAHHPQ010000331.1:0-1994 GCF_024606245.1 Endozoicomonas sp. SESOKO2 | reverse complement strand
CTTTATCCCCGTACTCGGAGGCTATATAGCCTGGTCCATTGCCAGCCGTCCCGCTCTGGCACCCGGGATGATTGGAGCCTGGCTGGCAGGTCAGTTCGGTTGTGGCTTTCTGGGAGCAATGATTGTAGGACTCATTGCAGGCTATATTGTTAATGCCCTCAAGAAAATCCCCTTTCCACCGACCATGCGACCTATTGCTATCATCTTTATCTACCCTCTGGCAGGCACGTTTCTGACCTCAGCATTGGTAATTTGGGTAATTGGACAACCCATCGCCAATATGATGAATCACCTGAACGAGTGGCTCTATAGTCTTCAGGGATTATCCAAGGTTTCACTTGGCGCCATTCTTGGCGGCATGACCGCTTTTGACATGGGCGGTCCTATCAATAAAGTCGCCACCCTGTTCGCTCAAACTCAGATACAAGATCACCCCTATCTAATGGGTGGTGTCGGGGTGGCCATTTGCACCCCACCTTTGGGTATGTGGCTGGCCACCCTGCTCTCCCCCGGGAAATACTCTGCTGAAGAGCGAGAGGCTGGCAAGGCTGCTCTGGCTATGGGTATGATAGGCATATCAGAAGGAGCAATCCCCTTTGCTGTTGCTGACCCAATACGAGTCATACCCGCCATAGTTCTGGGAGGAATTACCGGCAATGTAATAGGATTCATGGCCGAAGTCATCAATCATGCTCCCTGGGGTGGCTGGATCGTTCTGCCGGTTGTCGATGGTCGCCCCTGGTATATTCTGGCCACCATCGCCGGTGCACTGGTAACAGCTCTGGCTGTCAACCTTTTGAAACCTGTAAAGCCCGAATCTTAAGAGCTTTCCAGACAATTATCCTTACCCTGCGTTAAAAATATCTGAAGGCCAGATTAATTTATGAAGAACTCGCACTCACTGGTTGAAGTCACACCACAAAGTCACGATCTTTTGCTCGAGATAGTTTACGCTACCACGAGGAACTTCACTGGTAAGCAGGTTTATAAAAAACCTCTGTGCCTGATGCACGAAGAAGCCGCCAACAGATTGCAAAACGCCATTGAAGTTCTTCAACCCATGGGGCTCAAATTAAAAATATGGGATGCCTATCGCCCACTGGAAGCCCAGCAGGAACTCTTTCAATGTGTACCGGACCCTCAATATGTGTCCCACCCGAAAACCGGGTTACGTACCCACTGCAGAGGGATAGCTGTTGATCTCACGCTGGTTGATCAGTTCGGACATACATTGGAAATGGGCACAGAGCTGGATGACTTCCGCCCATTAGCTCACCATGGCAATGACCAGATTACCGAGCTCGCACAGAAAAACAGGTTAATCCTGGCAGGCGCCATGAATGTGGCTGGATTCGACGCTCTTGAAAATGAATGGTGGCATTATCAATTACCTGATGCTGATCTATATCCGATATTAGAGGAAAATGAAGTCTGTTCAGGTATTATCTAGTGCCGCCGAATCTTATGCTTGATTCCGCTCGCACAGAGCTTGTCCAAGTGCAGTGCCACTGACCTTCAACAAGCCCGGGACGAACAGAGTGCGTGTCTATACCAACTCTGCTGTATGGGTAATCAGCTTGCGAATCTCAGGAATACAGGATCCACAGTTTGTTCCTGCCTTCAAAGACTGACCCACCTCGACAGGGTCAGTAAAGCCTTCCTCTTCAATCACACGACAGATGGTTTTCTCGCCCACACCAAAACAGGCACAAACCACTTTGCCAGTATCTTCTCCCTTCGGTGGAATGCCTGCCAGTAATCGCCAGCGCTCTGAAAAAGGAATATCTTCTTTTTCAAAAGCAGCCTGTAGCCATACACGATCACTGTCGGGCAATGACTCTCCAACAATAAGAAGAGCCTGCAGCTGGCCAGATGCAAACCAGGCACTACGGGCACTGCCTGTCTTCAGATCAGTGTAATCAATTCTTTCCTTGCCTGAGCCGACACACTCCAGCATTGTAGAATCAATGGATTGGCCTGCCACCTCATATCGG
>NZ_JAHHPQ010000330.1:0-1316 GCF_024606245.1 Endozoicomonas sp. SESOKO2 | reverse complement strand
CTCCAGGTCAGACGGTCGACGACAAACACAACGGCATCAACACCGGTCAGCGCACTGCTGGCAGCACGGTTCATATAACGGTTAATGGCCTTCTTTTCCACTTTATGCATACCGGGCGTATCCACAAAAATGGTCTGCACATTGCCTTCCGTCCTGATACCGAGAACCTGATGTCGTGTCGTCTGGGGGCGACGTGAGGTAATGGACAGCTTCTGTCCCAGTATATGGTTGAGAAGCGTTGATTTACCTACATTAGGACGTCCGACGATAGCGACATAGCCACATCGTTGACCTTCAGTCACTGCTTCAGGTCCGGTCACGGCTGAATTCATGAATTATCCACTCGCAGTTTTTCCAGCGCAAAACGGGCAGCCTGCTGCTCTGCCCCACGACGACTGGGTCCCTGACCTTCACTGGTGATATCCAGACTTTCCAGTTCACAAACAACAGTAAACACCTGATCGTGGGCATCACCCTGAATATTCAATACCCGATATTTTGGCAGCGGATTCTGACGAGCCTGAAGATACTCTTGCAGACGGGTCTTAGGGTCCTTGTTTTGCTGATCGGTTACGGAGAGCTCTGACAATCGATCAGCAAACCAGCTGCGAATACGCTCTCGGCAAGTTTCCATACCGGCATCCAGATAGATGGCACCAATAATCGCCTCTACTGCGTCCGCCAGAATCGATTCACGACGGTAACCGCCACTTTTCAACTCACCCGAACCCAGTCGCAAAGAGTCTCCCAATTGGAACTCACGACCAATTTCAGCCAGTGTCGCTCCTCGCACCATACGGGCACGCAGTCTGCTAAGCTGTCCTTCCCGGGCATCAGGAAAGCGCTCAAACAGAGCTTCTGCGATGACAAAGTTAACGATCGAATCCCCAAGGAATTCGAGCCGTTCATTATTGCGGCTGCCACAGCTTCTGTGGGTCAGAGCCAGTTCGAGTCGGCTGCGATCAGAAAATGTATAGCCCAGCCGACGTTCCAGCCGGGCAAGTTCATCAGTCTTCACTGAGATTTAGTGTTCCAGTTATGTTCAAAAGTTAATACAAGATCAATGTTGTGTATCAGATGTACACGACGATCATAGTTGATTTGGACCGCCACCGACTTACCCTTATCCAGCAGGACACTGGATTCTTCCCCTTCCAGTCGGATCCGGTTGGTGAGCAACCCCTTGTCGAGCCACTCTCTTACCTGCTGCACGCTTGCTCCCTCAATACCCGGCTTGGTATCCAGAGACTTCAGGACTTTCTTGATGGCATAATCATCCAGGTAGACAGGTGCCACCCTGATAGTCAACATGATCA
>NZ_JAHHPQ010000329.1:0-2181 GCF_024606245.1 Endozoicomonas sp. SESOKO2 | reverse complement strand
TTGGGATGAAATGGAGCTTGCGCATGCAGTGGCCGTCCTTAAAAAAGCCAAAATCGATATCGATAACAACATACTGGAAGGATGGAGGCAATGGGCATGCAGCGAAATACAGCGGTTAAAAATGCGTGACTCCTTATTATCGGAGGTTGATCCTGATATTTATCAGAGTTTTCAGGAATTAGAACTGCTTGATGAGTGTTTCACGGCACGCTAGCCATTAAGGTGCTATACAGTCTCGTGCATGTGGCAAACATCTATCAATGCGCCTGAGTCTATGGGATGCCCACAAGAAAGCAAAACCGCCTGCTCAATGGCTCGATCACTGCTTTTGTTGGTGACAATTATGCTTGGGGAGCCAATGCCTGCAGTGGGATTGGTCGGCTCAGGCCCGCAGCCAACGCATTTCTTGTATGCCAACAAGTTGGCCGAACCTGAGCAGCCCAACCCTCTTCCGCCAGGGTTTATGCAATTCGCCCTTAGTTTGCTTCAGCTGCTACCGAATAACAGCCCTCTTGAGCCTCTCCAATTGCGTCCCCTGGCGAGTTGGCCAATGAAGCAAACACGCCACATTGACATGTCCCCTGAAGTTCCTGAGAACACTTCCGCTACCGTGATCGCCACGGTTACTGCCGGGGGAGATGATGGCGATAAGCCACCCGACGGAAACCGCTGGAATCCTGACCCAGAGCCCCAGTCTGACCTTACCCTCGTTCTCAGCCCTGTTCAAAAATGCCTTCAACAAAAAAGGCAACTGCTTCGAATGTTACGAATCAAACGACTATGGGCAATTATAACTGACCGGACCACGCTGGCCCGGATTTTGTCAGATCGGATTATGGTGATTGAAGCGGACATTCTGGATCTGGAAAGATCAGCCCCTGACACGATGCATCCGGGGCTGGTTCAGACTTGGCCAACCGAGCACAGTCAGAAACTCATTGCTTACCGTGAGATCACTGCTGGCAAATATTCTGTCCGGCAGGTGGGTACCAAGAAAAAGAGTCAACCCTCGAGAATCCTCAAAGTATCAACCACCGTGACAACAGACCAGACTGGCCAATCCGGCCAGACGAACAGAACCACAGCCCGCGAACAGGCATCAGGTTCTACAGATGGCAGTGGTCGTAAAGATGATGACCCACTGAAACCCTCAGCTGGGCAGGGTGGCGAAAGTTCAGCTGTCAATTGTTCCCGGTGTAACAAGACACTCAATACACAGGAATTAAGTCGTATACACAATGAGGCAGCAGCTTCAGCGTTTTTGTGCAACCGATGCCTGTCGGGCACTGTGGGTAAAAAAAGAGCAAGACAAAACCATAAAGAAACAGAACCGGGTTTATCAGAACCTTCACAGAAAAAAAAGAAGGGCTCGGGTAGAAAGAGAAATCATTCAAAAGTAGCTTTTTCAGAGGCACCGGCCAAAAAGAAGAAACTGGCAGACACTCTGATCCCCGATGACCCATTGGAAAAAGTAAAAGCAAATATCCATTACGAATTAAATAAAGAAGAGCTGGAAAAAGCACAAGCCCTGATGGAGGTATTTAAGAAAAAAAACATCACAGTCAAATACACTTTTTATAAGCTGCTCGGTTTCGTGACGAGAAAGTCTTTTAATGGCTTCTTCGATAATGCTGTTGTTTTTTTTGGACACCTTCCAGAAACTATAAAAAATACCGGCATGCTGACCAGCATGCTAAAAAATGAAAAAAAACATATCCGTGATTTTGCAGAACGTAGCCAGAATGAACTGAAATATTTAGCGGCTCTGGATGTATTGACTTCCCTTTCGTCCATGAATAATGGCAAAGGTGTGCCCAGACATAAGGAAGTGAAAACCGTGCTGGGCTGGCCGGAATGGAGAGACAGGGATGGAAGGTTCAATGTAGAGTTGTTCCGCTCTTTCTCGTCCATGTACAACACAAAAGGCGTGCCCAAGCATGAGGAAGTGAAAGCCGTGCTGGGCTGGCCGGAATGGAAAGACAAGGATGGCAAGTTCAGTATTGAGATGTTCCGCTCCTTCTCGTCCATGAATCATACCAAAGGCAAGCTCAAACATGAGGAAGTGAAAGAGGTACTGGGCTGGCCGGAATGGCGGGACAAGGATGGCGAGTTCAATATGGAGCTGCTCCGCTCCTTCTCGTCCATGAACAGTGGCAAGGGCATGCTCAACCATGAGGATGT
>NZ_JAHHPQ010000328.1:0-1657 GCF_024606245.1 Endozoicomonas sp. SESOKO2 | reverse complement strand
CAAGATAGGCAAGAACACTCAGTCGACACTTGTTGCAGTTCAGATAGGTTCTAAACTGCTCAATGAGTAAGTCAGCGGGTTCCATAATCGTGCGGTATTTTTAGCGAAAAATCTCAAGATAGTGGATCTCGTTGGCTTACTCCTGATTTTTGTCGTGTACAGTGTCAAAGACCGTAAGGGCATTGCCCTGAACGGAACATTCATCAAGGCAGTAGACCTTCCATCTTACAAAGTTGAGATTGAAAACGCTGGCTTAAACTACGACCAAGTCATTGAGGAAAACACATAATGGCAATTGTGCAAAAACCGGACAATCGTACGAAGGTACCACGTACTGGTCGTGTACCGGTAGAGACGAAAGACCCTGCCAAGTACAAAGAAAAGGAGAATCGTGCAACCCGATTCAATCCGTACGATGACCCAAACGACCCAACAAAAGCTCCCGAATAGGGGGCTTTTTTCATTGAAGGACTTAGTATGCTGACACTAGACGACATCAAAGACATCGTTTCCAAAGTGACATACAAAGACGGCTGGACTATTCAAGTATATGAAGGGCACGGTCGTTCCTATATTCAAGTCTCCGTAGATGCCTCTGTAGGCGTCTGTAGCGTGAGTAAACAAAATACGGCATGGAAGAGCGGAAAACACTATTTAAGCCCATACATGTGCAAACAAGAGATTGTAGGCGTATGTTTCGCTGCTATTAAAGCATCAGAAGAACATGAAATGCGTGAGTGGTTCCGCTATAAAGGAGCCAGCATCTTCAATCCTCACCTCGACCCAGACCAACTAGTTGAGTTGGCTAAGAAGAAATCCGCCTTTGTTACTCGACCCGACAGGACTTCCATGACTCTGGAGGAACCAGATGAATCAACAGAAACGCATCGAGACTCTGGAAGAGGGATTGCAACTAATTGGATTGTTAACCCCCGAGGCTAGAGACAAGATTGTACAAGCCTTTGTTGCGTTAGAGGTTGAAAACGTAAAATTACGATGTGACCTCAACATCCGGTACGTTCGCTTTTTTGTTGAGATAATCAATCAGCATATCCCCGAGACTATAACATAATTCATGGTACATTAATTTCGATGCCTCTTCTGCCCGCTCAGTAAAAATCGCCTTCAGTAGATGTTGTGACTCTTCAAACCAGACCTTCCTGACATAAAATAAAATCAATAAAAATACCTGTTACTTCGTCTCTTTGATCAACCTTATACTCCTCTATTGCAATTTTTTTGTATCTAAACGAATGTATAAGGTTTTCAATGATACTTCGAAAATGTCCAGCCACTTCCTTAACAGTAAACATCTCGCTCACTCTGCCCCCTGCCTCATGTACGACCTCACAAATATCCATAGCAACCCAGTTGGAAACTTTTCGCTCAGGAATAGCTTGGTTAGTTGCCTGATGACTGCAACCAGGCATATCCGAACCAAGCTCTCTTTCCCGTTTTACCAGTACAGAGGATCTATCTTCAACCGATCGTTTTTTTGAAAAACTTTTAACTACTCTCGGCTCTGAGTCAAAATTTCATCATTCTTTTCAACAAAACTGTTTTTATGAAGCCCGTAAGCATCTGTTCCGGTAGTGTTTATATTCATAAATCCCCCTATTGAACACATTTAATCCCCTTAAGCCATACGTGTTTAGAC
>NZ_JAHHPQ010000327.1:0-22468 GCF_024606245.1 Endozoicomonas sp. SESOKO2 | reverse complement strand
CCTGTCGGACTTAAGGCTGTCCTATTGCGGTTGCAATAAATTGAGGATAAAAATTTCTTGCAATCCTCGCTACGGACGCTTAAGTCCGACAGGCTGCTAGAAAACGTAGCCGATGAACGCTACATGGTTAAAAATCCGAAAACGAAGGGAAGTGGCTGTCTTTTATTGGGTTTTGCGCACCTGTCAGCGAACTCAGTCAGCTCTGTCCGGTGGCAAGTTGTTTGCAGGCGTGGTTTCTTTGATTTCGTGGAAAAATTTCATTACTCCATCGGTGGTCTCCTCCTTATACCTTTCCATCTGGATTGGGATGCCCGGTGGCAACTACTTCTGTGACGACGCAGACTTTCGTTAGTCGCGAAGATCTGCCCGCATAGTTGCTGCGATGTTCCCCGTACGCCTCTCTCGTAATCGTGAGCCGGCAAGTATACGATCACGTCACAGAATACTGACCCAAGAACCTGGTAGCTTCTATCGGGGCTCGACCATCTGATATTTACTTCACCTTCGTGGTATCTCCTGTTGTGACGCTGCTGCTCTGGCATTTTGAAGACTTCCCCGCATACTCGCTGTTCACCATTACCCCCAACCACTATCACATCACAGAATCGTAGCGGAGTGTGGTATTTCTCTTGGTGATATGTCAGCATCTCTCTATGCTTGAAGCGCACCCCGCACGGCAGCCGTTCGCCACTCTCCAATTTCAGCAGCACTTCACAGACAAAGGGCCTGGTGGGATCAGTAACTTCACATTTACAAGTTTTACTGGCTGTCCCACGTTGCGCGAATGGGACTGCTGAGGGAGGGCGTTTGCTCTGTGTGAATGTTGCCATTGTGACGAGGCTTGCTGAACTGGCTACGGAATTCACCGGCCCTCTGGCGGACTCTCCACCAACGGATGGTGATCGGAGTTTGCAAACGCCATGACAGGAACCAAAGTGACAATTGTTATCGAAAGTATGCCGGTGTGGTCCGGGGTTTTTGTCATCGTCGCCAGAGCCAGAAGACTGGGAGCCGCTGGCAAAGACTGTAGTCCGGGTGCTGGTTGCCCCTCCTGTGGCTTGCTGACCGGATGATGTTGAAGGCTGGTTTTGTTGGTTATTTTTTTGTTGGCTGTTTCCGGGGAGCATCATGGTGGTGATTGTAAACGGTTCATCCTGACTGGCCTCCTGTTGATCCATCGGGATAAACAGTGACGAATCGGAGTTCCAATCGTTTTTCAAAAGCCAGCCAATAACAACAAACGCTTCTACAGGTGGCCATGAAAAAGGTTTGGCGCTCAGAGAGGTTTCGTGGCTGCTCAGCATCAGTTCGTAAGCCACCAGCAGATGAGAGGCGTAAATCAATGGCCACGAAATTGACTCAATAAGGGTGGTTTTTAATCCGTAACCGTTAAGTCCATAAGGTTTATCATCAGGCGAAAAATCTAACCCCACATAACCGCTTGTGTCGGCAATGTCTGAAGGGTTGTACGACAGAGTATCGAGGTTACTTTTTATAGAAACGCTCTGGATCGAAGAACCTGCATCATCCTGATGAAAATCGACAACAAAACACCTTTTCGAGGAGTCAGCCTGACAGACGATAGTTAACAACACCGGCAGTATAAACAATGCCGCAAAGAGTGAGTTGTTCATCATTCTATCCGCGCATTCTGATTTCTAGGGAACAAGGGTAGATTGAGATGATGATAGATCAAGAAAATAAGTGTTTTCTGCGCTTAATTGGAAGCTGAATCACCTATATATCTCGTTCCCGCGCAAAGCGAGGCTGACGCTCAGGGTGGCCGGTTAATGAGAACACTCATGTAAGTTCCCCAAAATTCATAGTTATCGAATGAGCCGAAAATCATTTTTGACCAATCTCCGGCCTCCCCCTGAAGAAAAACTGTCTGACCAAATGTGAAAAAGCCCTGTAAATAAAGAATCTACAGGGCTTTTGTTTGGTGGTGTTGTGGGACGATGGTTTGGTTCCCACAATAGGAACTGAATTAGTCTATCAGTTGCTTTATTGACATCCTTTCGCTCCTTGAGGGGCGAGAGGATGTCAAATCAGCTGGCACGCTCCAATCGGCGGCTAACGCATGTCGATACCAGGCGAGCGTTGGCTCTTTAGCATCCTAAGGATGAGCTCTGGTATGCAATTACCCGTATCAGCTCTAATTTCTTGATAATAAAGTTGCGGGCTAATAAAAAGCCCTAATGGCTGGTGAGGGCTCATCAGGGCTATTTACAAGATGGTGGAGGCGGCGGGAATTGAACCCGCGTCCGCCGATTCTCAGCCTTCGGCTCTACATGCTTAGATCCGCCTTTGGATTTAACTCGATAACGACCCAGCGGTCGGGGTTCTACCGAGCGATCCTGTTACGTTTTAGCTGGCCAGCCACAGGCATACCGGGCCTCGCGAGTCTACTTACGATGACAGTCCGAAATCCGGCCAGTAGACGAGCCGGACAGACTGGGAGACTCGTAGGGTTTAGCTACGATCAAGCTGCAAATGCAAACTCTTCTTCGAAGAGTTCGTTTTGAGCGTCTCCAAGAGCTACCAGGTTGGCAACTATAAGGTTTGTAGTGTTTTGATTAACGAGAACCACTACGTCCTCGGCATGCACCTAAGGTTTCGATACCGTCGTCGAATCCAGATCGCCCCCGGATCAAAACTCCATTGGATCATTTAGTTATAGGCTATCCATAGAATTAAGACAATTTTTTATATGAAAGCTTCACAGGTTTGAAGTTTGGTCTATCCCACCAGATTGACATATCTGGCTCAAAGCATTTCTATATGCGCAAAGAAGTTGGCCGCAGGCAACAGTGAACATGACCCTCAGCGATTAAGTCTTGATAAGTATCCGTCATTTCACGCTTGCTTCAGTTTATGTTATTTTCCCTCAACCCTGGCGCAACCCATCAGTGGTGAACTCTCAGCGTCTGATGATGTTCCCACGCACTATTTTCAGGGTGGACGGTACACAGGGGTTCAAACAGTTCACCTGAGTCCGGCAGGCGCTGTGGTTCATCTGGACGTTTAAAGCATAAATCCTGACTGTACCCTGTTCAGATCTGACAGAAAGGACTCACCCGCATAAATGATACGGGTAGAAAATGGTGGCCTTTGTCCCGTCACATTCAGCAACCAATGCTGTTTCTAGCCATAATCCAGTCTGGTGACAGGTTATTTAATGACCATACAAGAAAAACGACCCAACACACTGACGACAGCCAGCTCCCTGTCGTCCGAGGTGTCCGAACAACCTGCCAGATCACTTAAAATCTGTTTGCTGTGTTATCGCAGCCATCCCTTCGTAGGTGGTCAGGGCATTTACCTTAAGTACCTGAGCAAGGCTCTGGTCGAAGCAGGCCATAGGGTAGATGTTATTTCCGGCCCTCCCTATCCGGATCTTGACCCCCGGGTGGGCCTGATTGAAATCCCCAGCCTGGATCTGTTCAGTCTTGAAAGTCATGTAACAGCCCTGAGACCCAGACACCTGAAATCCTGGTCTGACTTTTTTGAATGGTGGGCCATGCTGACCGGAGGGTTTGCTGAGCCCTATACATTCACCCGTCGTGCTGTGAAATATTTGCGTAAAAACGGTCATGACTACGACATTATTCATGATAACCAGAGTTTGGGCTACGGCCTTTTGGACCTGCAGAATCAGGGTGTTCCCGTGGTAGCCACTGTCCATCATCCCATAACCCGGGACAGAGAGCTGGCTTTGGGTGCCGCACCTGACTGGAAGCATCGTCTGTTGATCCGTCGCTGGTATTCCTTTCTGACCATGCAAGGCAGGGTGGTTCGTGAACTGAAGCATATCGTTACCGTTTCGGAACAATCCCGGGGCGATATTGCTGAAGCCTTTGACCGTCCGGCTAACGATATCAGTCTTATTTATAACGGGATTGATACCGATACCTTCAGTCCTCAACCCCATATTGAACGCAAGCCGTTCAGAATTATGACTACGGCCTCTGCGGACCAGCCTTTGAAAGGCTTAAAATACCTTTTGGAAGCCGTGGCATCGTTAAAACCCGACTATCCTGAGCTGGAACTTCTGGTGGTAGGCAAACTGAATAAAGAGGGTCAGACAGCGCAGCAGCTGAAACAACTGAATCTTGGCTCAGCGGTAACCTTTGTATCCGGCATTTCCACTGAACAAATGGTGGAGTACTATTCTGAAGCCGCCATTGCCGTATCCCCTTCACTCTATGAAGGCTTTGGGCTGCCAGCCGGAGAAGCCATGTCCTGCGGGTGTGCTGTGATTTCTTCAGATGGCGGAGCCCTGCCCGAAGTCCTGGGAGATGCAGGCCTGATTGTCCGGGCTGGCAACAGCCAAGCCCTGGCACAAGCCTTGCGGACGCTGTTGGAACACCCTGATAAGCGGATTGAATACGGTCAGCTTGGTCGGCAGCGAATTCTGGACACTTTCTGCTGGAAAGTAGCCGCCAGACAGTTCAGCCAGTATTACCTGAACCTGCTGAACACTGAACAAGAACCCGAAGAATTGAAAGACACAGTGGCTGCCGATGCTGGTCTTGGCCAGCGGACCGCTGTCAGCGGGTGATGCCCGAGGATAACTGAAACAAGATGCAAACCATTGATTTTAATCGTCTTAAGTTACGCAATGGCGATAAAGTACTGGACGTGGGTTGCGGTGAGGGCCGTCATTCCATTGCAGCCTGGCTGGAGGCCAGGGTGGATGTAACAGGGATTGACCTGTGCGAAAAAGATTTGCAAACAGCCCGTGGCAGACAGCAGGAATCTGTTCAATTCCTTCAGGGGGCAGAAGACGGTCGCAGTATTCGCTTTATTCAAGGCAATGCTCTGAAGCTGCCTTTTGAAGACAGCACGTTTGATAAGATTATTTGTTCCGAAGTGCTGGAACACATCCCTGATTACCATGGGGTGCTGGCCGAAATCAAACGGGTACTGAAGCCTGATGGTTTGCTGGCAGTCAGTGTGCCCAGAGCCTGGCCGGAAGAAATCTGCTGGCGACTGAGCAAGGCTTATCACGAGGTTGAAGGCGGTCATATACGCATCTTTAACGCCACACACCTTCGACATGATATTGAATCGCTGGGCTGGCGTCGTTATTCACGGCACTGGGCTCACGCCCTGCATGTTCCCTACTGGTGGCTTAAGTGCTGGAAATGGGAGCAGCCTTCGAAACTGGTCGATCACTATCACAAGCTGCTGGTATGGGATCTTATGGAAAAGCCGAAGGTAACCCGAATGACCGAAAAGCTGCTGGATCCGGTCATGGGAAAAAGTGTAGTGATGTACTTCGAGTGGGAGCCGGGCAGAGGTAAATCCAGCGATACCAACAAGGAGGTCTTTTATGGATAGCTTGCTGCTGACCAAAGGACTATTCCCGAGAGATTTTCTCAACAAGACAGCAGACTACATTCTCTCCATACAGCAGAAAGACGGCAGCATTCCCTGGTTTGCCGGTGGCAAGCTGGACCCCTGGGATCATACTGAAGCTGCCATGGGGCTGAGTATCATTGGTCATTATCCTGAAGCTGAAAGCGCCTATGACTGGCTGCGAAAAGAACAGCTGGAAGATGGCAGCTGGTATGCCAACTATCAGGACGGCAAGCCTTCATACAGTGACAAGAGAGAAACTAACTTTGTCGCCTATGTGGCGACCGGTGTCTGGCATCACTACCTGATTAGTCAAAATACCGGGTTTTTAGAACTGAACTGGCCAATGATCGAGGCTGCTATCCAGTTCGTACTACGACATCAGGCGCCTACAGGAGAGATCTACTGGGCCGTCATGGAAGAGGGGCAGCCAGACAGGGATGCATTGATTACAGGTTGCTCTTCGGTTCTGAAAAGTCTGGAATGCGCCATTCAGATCGCTGAAACCCTGAACAAGAAGGTTGAGCTATGGTACGACGCCTGGCAACAGTTGGGACAGGCTCTGAAGTATCATCCTGAGAACTTTGACCGCACCTGGGAAAGTAAAGAGCGCTTTTCCATGGACTGGTTTTACCCGATTCTGGCCGGTGTCTTCCGTGGTCAGGAAGCTCGTGACCGAATCCAGACATTCTGGGACAAGTTTGTCCGCAAGGACATGGGCTGTGTCTGTGTCAGCGATCAACCTTGGGTCACCATTGCCGAATCCTGCGAGCTGACCATGGCGCTCCTGGCCGCGGGTGAAAAGCAGAAAGCCACTCAGCTCTATAGCTGGTTGCACAACTGGCGTGACAGTGATGGCGGCTATTGGACGGGCTATCAGTACGTCGAAGACGTGATCTGGCCGCTAGAGAAAACGACCTGGACAGCCGGTGCTATTTTGTTGGCAGCAGATGCTCTAACCGAGTACACAGCCGCTTCCCGTTTATTTCTGGAATCAAGTCTGGAAATAAAACCGGAACTGCCAGAAACCGAAGAGGCCCTGGCAGCCGTTAACAGTTAACGGCGGCGGAATAACCCCAGCGTGTTGACCATGGGTAGTTCTTCAAACAATCCGGAGGCTTTCGCCAGCTTCCAGATGTTGTAAGGAGCCTGCCCACCGTCTTGGGGATTAGGGAAGATGTCGTGTATTGCCAGAATGCCACCGGGCTTGATAAAGCTGACCCAGCTGCGAAAATCCGTCTGGGCCGCTTCTTCACTGTGTCCGCCGTCAATAAACACCATGCCCAGAGGGGTGGCCCAGTGACGGGCTGCCACAGCAGAAGGAGCAACAATAGGGACAACCGTATCGCCCAGTCTGGCTTCACGCATGGTGGTTCGGAACGTTTTAAAACTGTCCATCAGTTGAATGCTGGCATCGTAGAGATCACTGTCGTGATACTCTTCCCCCAGCTGGTGCTCTTCTGACCCACGGTGGTGATCCACGGCATAGAGCACACTGTTATTTTGCTGGCAGGCAACACCCAGGTAGACCGTAGACTTGCCACAGTAACTGCCAACTTCCAGACAGGGGCCCAGCTGACTGGCTTCCAGAGCGAACTGGTGAAGTGCTTCGCCTTCGTCCGGAGCCAGAAAGCCTTTAACAGAATCGATATTGAGTGGCAGTTGTACAGGCATAGTTCTTAATGAATCAGTTTGTATTGAATCAGTTTGTAAAGATGTAGTTCGTTTTTTCATTTTATACGTCGGAAGTAGTTCAGTCAGGCGACTGGCTTCAAAGGCATAATAACAAATCAGGCTCGAGCAGTGCGTAAAAATCATAAACCTTTCTGGATCAAGAAGCTCTCAGACCGTTGGCAGCAGTTTTATATCCGGCACTTTTTCAGCAAACATTTTGAACACTTGGGTGAGCACCCGATGGTGGTCCATCCTTCTACCGTCAATGTTCATGGCGCCGGTATTTCCATCGGTCGTTTTGTCCACTTGATCAGTATCCGTCATAACCCGGTCAGTCTTTCCACCTGGAGCGGTCGGGGCATTCAGGGCGATATCAAAATTGGTGATCATTGTCTGATATCTCCGGGAACAACTATCTCTTCAGCAGCCAGTATTACCATTGGTAACAACTGTATGTTAGCCGCCGATTGCTACCTGTCCGACAGTGACTGGCACGGTCTCTATAACCGACTGCGACCATTCCGCTGCAGCAAACCCATTGTTCTGGAAGATAATGTCTGGCTGGGGCATGGTGCCAAAGTCGGCAAAGGCATCACAATCGGCGAGAACAGTGTCGTGGCAGCAGGCGCTGTGGTTGTGAAAGACGTTCCTCCCAATACGGTAGTGGGAGGCAACCCGGCTAAAGTCATCAAAAAGCTGAACCCCCATCGCCGGATGCTGAAAAGAGAATTTATGTTTCGCGATAGCGATCATTTCCTTTACATGCAGGAAGAACTGGATCACTACGTTTTAGGGGCGAATACCCTGAGAGGCTGGGCTCGTCACAAGCTGTTTCCCAAAAAGGGGGATTAACTGAGACGCCCTGCCAGGGTTGTTGTGGACAATTAGCCCGGAATCAAGTTGTTTTACTGGTCAGCCATTCTCCAGATACCCAGCAGATCCGGCACTTCATCCTTGCCTCTCATGAAGTCATCAATGGCTGCAGCCATTGTTGAATAATCGACTCTGCTTGCGGGCATTGAAGTAATGATGACCGGAACCGGTCTGTTATCATCAGCCGCAAAGGTAATGTTGATGAACCCTCTGGAGATACTGACCGTGAAATATTGGTATTTGGACTGTCCGTAGAATGCCAGCAGATAGACAATGTCTTCATGCTTTGCAGCATGCTCTGTGACGGCAGCAATGATCACATCTGCCTGACTCTTGCCACTGTAATGGCTGACGACTTTTCCAGGATCTACTTTACTCAGTTGCAAACCAGCTCCACCGGCTACGGCATTGAACCCCTTACTCATGCCTTCGGCATTCCCGGCGTTACTCCTTATGAGTCGTGAATCTTTGCTATTCATGGCAAAGCCGACGATGTCTTTAACCTGATCATTACGAGCCTTCGAACCGATGCCCAGTATATTGGCAAGGTCTTTATTGATATTGAAAATCATGGTTCTGGCATGGCTGTGCTCAATCAGCTTTCTGAAACTCCTTGAATGGGAGGGCAGGAGTGCCTTGATACCTTTTTTAATGAAGGAAGGTGTTTTGTGAAGCACGAAACCATCGTCTCTGTTTCTGGATGCTTCAATGCCCGCATTGAAGTGTCTGCCAAACTCCAGAGCTTTCATGGCATTCAGTACGTCTTCTGCAGAGGGTTTATTCTCAGAGGCTGACAGTTTGTACGCTTCACACAGTTGAGAAAAGTTTTCATTTGCTTTCTTACTTCCAAGCGCTGTATAGGCTTCAGAAAAAGCCCGGTCCACCGTGTGGTCGTCACCGATGACTCCCGCAGCGAGCATTTGTTCGTGGATGGCAGAAGCTCTGTTCTCTTCAGCAGTTGAAGGATACTGGCCTGAAATATCGAGGCCGTAGGCTGTGGCGGCTGAATGAATCATTTCCTGGTTCATTTCTTCTGCCGAAGCCTGAAGGGGCAGAGCCAGAATCAATAGACACATCTTTAGATACTTCATAATGGTACTCCTCTTGTTTTTAAATCCGTTTATTAATAATTAAGACCTGGTTAAGGGTGAAATAGTTCCCCTTGCCTAACGGGGCATTAAAGGCAAGGATCAGAGTAGACCGATGTTAGCGAGGGCTTTATGAAATCCTATTCGACGCTGAGACTAATCCTTGGAGATCAGCTATACGCTGGCCATAGCTGGTTCCGAAACAAAGATCCGGATACCCTCTATCTGATAGCAGAGCTCTATCAGGAAGCCTCCTACGTCAAGCATCATGTGCAGAAGATTTGTGCGTTCTTTGCAGCTATGGAGGCTTTTGCCGCGGCGCTGGCAAAATCCGGCCATGAGGTTTTGCATTTAACGCTCGATGAGACGGCTCAATACAAGGATTTGCCATCTCTTCTGCATTCGCTGGTCAAAACCTACAAGATTCAGCAGTTCGAATACCAGAGAGCCGATGAATACCGGCTTTTAAGGCAGTTGCAGGGCATGGATATCGGTGCTGGTGTTCAAGAAGTCGATAGCGAACACTTTTTTCTGCCCTTTGATGAGATTTCGAGCTATTTCAGCCAGGGGAAGGCCACAAGAATGGAGCATTTTTATCGCAAGATGCGAAAGCGATTCGACATTCTGATGGACGGAGACCAGCCAGAGGGCAGTCAGTGGAATTATGACCATGAGAATCGCAAGTCTTTTAAAGTCAGTGATCTCCAGGCAATCCCTGAACCCCTGATATTCAGCAATCCAGTGACAACGATTCTGGAAAGGTTGGATAGACACAATATTCAATACTTTGGTAAGGCCACTCCAGACCTGATCTGGCCGATTACGAGGCAGCAGTCACTCAAACAGCTGCGCTACTTCTGTCAGCATGGGCTTCCACGGTTCGGACAGTTTCAGGACGCTATGACTCACCAGAGTGACAAAAAATGGAGCCTATACCACTCCCGTCTGTCCTTTGCCCTGAACAGTAAAATGCTGACCCCTGTGCAGGTTATTCAAGCTGCAGTCAAAGCCTGGCAGGCAGACCCGGAGTCCATCTCCATTGCTCAGGTTGAAGGATTTATCCGACAGATTCTTGGCTGGCGAGAGTACGTCCGGGGCATTTACTGGGTCAACATGCCGCAGTATTCCTCTCTCAACTATTTCAAAGCTAAGCGGGCATTGCCGGACTTTTTCTGGACCGGCGAAACCCGAATGACATGTCTTCAGGAGGCTATTGGTCAGTCTCTGGATTATTCCTATGCCCACCATATCCAGAGACTGATGATCACAGGCACATTCTGTTTGTTGGCTGGCGTCGACCCCAGTCAGGTTGACGAGTGGTACCTGGGCATTTATGTGGATGCTATCGAGTGGGTGGAGCTCCCAAATACCCGTGGTATGAGTCAGTTTGCAGATGGTGGTTTGCTGGCTTCAAAACCCTACGCCGCCAGCGGTCATTACATCAATAAAATGAGTGATTACTGCAAAAGCTGTTACTACAATGTGAAGCAAAAAACCGGCGAGCGAGCCTGCCCATTCAACGGCCTTTACTGGCACTTTATGGTGAAACACAGAGCGCAACTCAGCAAGAACCCCAGGCTCGGCATGATCTACAAGAACTGGGACAAGCAGTCCGTCGATGATCAGGCTGTCATCACCCGTCAGGCGAAGGCGTACCTGAAGAAAATAAACAGGCTGTAGTTCGATACAGCCTCAGAGTTTAGGGCTCTGTCATGGCTGAAGAGTGGATCACTCGCTGCCTGACCAGTAACGATTGATTTAAATAACGGTACTCGTGTGATCGATAAGTGTCCAATTCAAAGTCCCCGGTCAGTTCGTAGACTGCCCAGCCGGAAGAAGGTTCATCCTGCTCACTTTGATTATTTTGCATAAAAGCTATGGCTTCTTCGACAGATTTAAATGCCAACCCACCCGGATATAAACCCCAGAACATTGGTCCAAATTTGATGACATTTTTACCTTCTGAAAGGGCGCTGTGATAGCGGGTATCACCGATTGTAAATATCGGCTTGGTAATATCCTCTCTCACCAGAGGGGTGAACGAGCCCTTTACCTCAAGCCAAACCGTGACAGCTAAAACAATAATCAGGGAGATAAGATACTTCGCAAGCTTCATAAGGAATAGGGTCTCTTAATGAGTTTTGGCCGACCTCCCGTGTCTACGAAACAGAGTGCCGCTGAGCCGGTGCTGGCACAACCTGAAGAGACCCTCATTGTTGCAGGCGACGGGTCACACCAAAATAGGCCTTATAGGGCAGGACTCTGAGCGTCCCCATAATCATGCCAAACACTTTTGGAAATCGAATTTCAAAACGCTTGCCATTCAAACCGTGCACAATAGCATCCACTGCCGACTCAACATCCATTAAAAAAGGCATTTTAAACGTGTTTTTATCCGTCAGGGGGGTTTTTACAAACCCCGGGTTGATCAGTTTAATATCCACACCCTGAGGTTTCAGGTCAGTGTACAACGACTCGGCCATATTGATCAGTGCCGCCTTGCTGGCACCATAAGCCGCGGCAGCAGGTAAACCACGATACCCGGCCAGTGATGCGTTGATAGCAAGGGTTCCTGACTGCCGATTCACCATCATCGGGATTAATGCGTCCAGACAATGGCAAACGCCCATCACATTTAATTCGAAGTGTTGACGCATATGGTTGGATCTGAAGTCCACGCCTGCCGTCTTGATGAATGTACCTGCATTCAATATGGCAATATCTACCTGACCAAAGCGGGTCGTAATCACCTCAGCCGCCCGCATTACTTCATCATGACGGGTCACGTCAGCGGGCAAAGGGATGATAATACCGTCCAGATCAAGCGCTTCATTCTGCAGCCGATCCAGATTGCCGAAACTACGGGCCGTCGCTATAACAGTACCACCTTGTCGGGCCATCGTTAACGCCAGCTGGCGACCGATTCCCTGACTGGCACCGGTAATCCAGATCACCTTGTTTTTCAGAGACCGGCGTTTTTTCATTGTGCGTCCTCTGAAGGGCTGGAAGATTCTGCATCCGGAATCTGCAGCTTTTCCAATGATGATGCGCTGATCAGCGAACAGTCTTTACTGAAATAAAAGTTGAGAGTGCCCAGGGTGAATCCCCATTTGCTGACATCAGCAATATTGAGAATCTGGCCATTTTCCTGCAGGAACAGCCAGTCATCAAACTTAACCCGCCAGTTAATACCCTTGATGGGTAAATTCATTTCATAGGTCCAGTTAAAGGTATTGCCCTGACTTCTTCCTGTGGCCAGGCCGATCAAATCACTCGCCCGGCCTTCATAATGTCTGTCAGCCAGTATTTTTATTTTCCACAGCCGGTTGGATGTCGAGCCATCTTCATAAATAAAGTCTTCATCCAGTATTAATTCATCGCCTTCTGTCCAACCTTTCATAATGACTTCAAAGTGGTTCCGAATGTTCCCGAAACGATCGACAAACTCACCCCTGGCATAGGTCATGCCCTGAAAATACTGCTCAATGGTCAGAACGGGTTGATCCTGCGTGTATCGTTTCTGAAGTGCTTCCCGCATAAATAAGACCTCCCTGCCTGCTTCATGAATCCGGCTTACTGATCCGATAAAGTCTCACGTCAATGCTGTCCTGCTTGAAGCCGGCTTCACAATAAGCCAGGTAGAACAACCACATACGTTTAAAATGTTCGTCAAAGCCCAGAGTCATAATCTCCGGCCAGCGTTGTCTGAATGACTCAGCCCAGATTGATAGTGTTTTAGCGTAGTCACGGCCAAAGGCATAAGTATTCTCAATAGCCAGACCTGCCTGATGACATTGATCACGGATTACCTGATCCGTCGGCAGCATACCTCCAGGGAAGATATAACGCTGAATAAAGTCGGCTTCTGCCCGATAATCTCTGAAGCGCTCTTCATCAATGGTAATCACCTGAATCACCGCCACTCCGCCAGGCTTGAGAGCATCACATACTTTCTGGAAATAGATGGGCCAGTGTTTCTCTCCCACCGCCTCTAACATTTCTATGGAGACAATGCGGTCATGCTGTCCCTTAATATCCCGGTAATCCTTCAAGTAAAAGTTGAAACCAGCTTCCTGCTGAACTGAATCACGGGCAAAGTGCAACTGTTCTGCGGACAAAGTCACCCCAGAGTAATTTTGTCCCCCCTGTTGCTGTAATGACCGGGCAAAGCCTCCCCAGCCACAACCAATTTCCAGAACGGAATGCTCTGGCATTATATCCAACCAGCTCAGTACCTTATTATATTTATTGGCCTGAGCCTGCTCGAGCGTTTCATCGTTGTTGCTGAATATAGCGCTGGAATAAGTCATGGAGTGATCCAGCCACAACTGATAAAAGTCATTGCCCAGATCATAATGAGCGGCAATGTTTCGACGACTTCCTGAACGACTGTTGTTGTTTAAAAGATGACTGGCTCGATTCAGTTTCCGAGACAGCCAGTTTGTGGAAAACTGTTTGTCTATTTGCTTTTCATTGAACATTCCCCAGTCCAGCAGAGCTTGCAGGTCTGGTGTATCCCAGTCCCCTTTCATGTAAGACTCTGCCAGCCCGATAACGCCCCGGTTGGCTGCCAGGAGCATACTAAAAGGACGATAAATCCTGATTCTGGCAATCGGTACGTCCCTAAGAGGCGCACCCACTTTTAACAGACTGTCTTTTTGCTGTAACTCAATACGACTCAGCGAAGCCTTTTCCAGCCTTTTCACCAGCCACGTAAGGGCTTTGGAAGGTGCTTTGTTGAGAAAGAGTTCTCTTTCGTCATGGGCATTTGACGCACTCTGTCGGGGAGACAATCCATTCTGCGACAGGGTTTTTCCTGAAATGTCCAACATTTATACCCCCTGTTTCTGGTACTTTTTTTGTTCGTTCATGCTTGTCTGTTTCCCTGTGCGTTTCAGGTTGCTATGCCAACGGTTTGTGATGCCAGGACTCCAACTGAAGAAGCGATCTTTCGGTACATGGCGAATCACCCGAATCCCTTTAATGAACAGCCGAAAAGCTTCCCAATGAATGGCCAGAGTCACTTTGAAAGCCTGCAATGGCAGAACAAACAACTGCCTGAGGATGTTCAGATCACTAAGCACCTGTCGTTCGCCTTTAAGTACTGCTGCAAATATCCGGCCATTAGTATTGTGCAGATGAATACTCAGTTTCAGGATTTGATCGGGTAACTGTGCCTTAAAATGGTATTCACAATCGGTTTCAAAAAAGGGAGAAACATGAAGTTGCTTTTTGGCGGACTGGTGAAAGCTGACTTTATTGCTCTCACTCTTTTCTATCGGGATAACGTAACTGTGTCGTTCCCCAAAGGTGTTGGTCACTTCATAAATAAGGGCAGACAGTTTCTCCTCTGAGTCCAGACAGTAGTAGACCGTCAGGGGATTAAAGATGTAGCCAAGAACCCTGGGGTAACAGAGCATGAAGATTCGCTCAGGTATCGCTATGTCATGCGCCAACAGAAGCCCGGTTACCTGAGTTTTGAGACAGCTTCCGGAACCGTCACCAAAGTCCTTTGGATGCAAGGAGAACACATTAAATCGCTCCACCGAAAACAGCTTCAGCTGACCATCAAGGTGGTCCAGCTCATCCAGATCAATGAACCAGGAGGCAACCCGGTATGAGAAGCGATGCTTCCGGGGCCGAATACGGTTGTGCATTAACTGTCCCCAATAGACCGCTGACTTCATGACCGCCTCCTGATGCTGACACTACTCTCTGTAGCAAGAGTGAACGGCCTTTTGCCGATACCATGTTCGGGCCAGATCAGTCTGTCATTCTGGTTTTCAACAGACCAGGGTCTTCGTTTTCCACCCAGTGCTTCTGCAACAGCCAAACCAGATTGAAGACCGTCCTCATGAAAGCCATAACCAAACCAGGCACCACAGAACCATGTGCGATTGCGGCCCTGTAACTCCCACAACCTTGATTGTGCCTCCAGGGCATTTCTATCAAACACGGGGTGGTCGTAGAGGTAGCAACCATGAATAGACTCCGGCTCTATAGCAGGGTTCAGAGTGACAAATAGAGGGAGGCCTTCCAGATGCTGAAGACGATTCATCCAGTATGTGACCGAAGGTCCTTCATTGGTTTGGGTACCAAAATAGTTCCAACTCGCCCAGGCTCTTTTTCTGGTAGGCATCAGTCGTTCATCACTGTGCAAAATAGCCCGGTTTCGCTGGAAACTGAACGATCCCAATAGCAGTTGTTCCAACTCACTGGGTTCGCTCAACATGGACAGAGAAGTATCTGCATGACAGGCCATGACGACATGATCAAACTCATGTATATCGCCCTGCAAATCTGTGACGGTAACCCTGTCAATATGGCGTCTGACCTTTCGAACACAGCGATTCTTAATGGCCAGTCCATCCATGTCATCCAAAATGCGGCGAACATATTCTCTGCTACCGCCACTGACTGTTTGCCATTGAGGACGGTTTGTCAGCTGGAGTAAGCCATGATTCTGGCAAAACCGCATAAAAGCCAGGGCTGGATAATCCAGCATACGGTCAGAAGGCGTTGACCAGATAGCTGCCCCCATAGGGACCAAATGATCATCAATAAAACGTTGGCTGTAGCCGCGGCCCGTGAGCAGTTCGCGGAGAGTGACCGATGGATTCAGCTGATTCATCAACTCCGTACTGGACTGATAAAACCTGAAAATATCCACCAACATTCTAAGAAAACCGGGCTTTACGGCGTTTAACCTCTGGGCAAACAGACCATTCAGGTCTGTTCCGGAATATTCAGTCTGCCCTTGATTCATGGAAACCGCAAAAGACATGTCCGTGTTGATAACGGGTACGTCCAAATGGTCAAAAAAAGCCGTTAGATTAGGGTAAGTTTTATTGTTAAAGACGATAAAACCTGTATCCACTGGTACAGACTGATCACCATCCTGAACCATCACGGTATTACTGTGACCTCCAAAACGATCATCTTTTTCGAACAGGGTGACACTGTGCTGTTTAGACAGCAGCCAGGCGCTGGACAGCCCGCTGATGCCTGATCCAATTACAGCAATGCTGAGTCCTTTAGCTGTCATAGGGCGGCCTGTAAACAAAATTTTCAATCATTTCTACGCCTTAGTGGTTTATTTGGATCACTACCTTTAGATGCTTCGCGTTCATGTGATCCAAAACACACTCATCGACGTAGACAGAGACAAATGAGCCGGACACACGATATTCTGATGATAAGTCCATCTTTGAACAGAAGCACAATGGATTCAGAAAACAGTCACTCTGACACGCCAGACAAGCTCAAGCAGTCATTAGTTGATCTGGGCCGTTACCGGGACAAACAGACGTTTGCGATCCTCTACGACTTTTTTGCCCCCAGATTAAAAAGACACTTGATGACCAAAGGCGCTCACGGAGAAATGGCTGAAGAGCTGGTTCAGGAAACTATGCTCTCTGTCTGGCGACATTGCAAAAGTTACGACCCCCGTAAATCTACGGCGTCCACCTGGATATTCAGGATAGCGCGTAACCTCTGGATTGATCGACTAAGAAAGGAAAAAGCGGACTTGATGACACCGTTGGATAATTATCCGGAAAGCCATTTTGAACCGGCCATGGCAGAGTTTGATTCAGAAAAAATCAAATCGGCCCTCAAGAGCCTGCCTCAACAACAGGCTCAGCTGGTATACAAGGTGTACTACGAAGGAAAAAGCCACCGTGAAATTTCTGAAGACATGGACATGCCACTGGGCAGTGTAAAGTCAGGCTTGAGGCTGGCTTTCAACAAACTTCGTAGTCAGGCGGGAGAATTAAAATGACTACACATCATCCTGACCTCAGCACCCTGATGAGTTACTCCGCAGGTAGCCTGCCCGATGCCATTGCTACTGTGGTTGCTGCTCATCTGAGTGTTTGCAGCCATTGCCGACAACAGGTTCAGGAAGCTGAACAGGTCGGTATCAGTTTGCTGGAAGAGTTGGTACCAGCGACAATGTCTGATCATGCAAAAGACGACATTCTTGCTCTACTTGATGAGACAGAGCAGGTACCCATCATCAGCAGGGAAGAACAATATGTACCAAACGATGCTGATATACCGGCGCCTTTCAGACCCTTACTCGGATATTATCTTGACGAGCTGCACTGGCGGTATATGGCTCCGGGACTAAAGCAATTCGTCCTGCCAGCGTCCGGTAGTAACCTGAGATTATTAAAGATCGCTCCGGGTACCTGCATGCCTTCCCATGGGCATACCGGCTCTGAGCTCACTATGGTACTGAGGGGTTCCTATTCCGATGAGCTGGGTCGATTTTGCGCTGGGGATGTCGCTGATTTGGACCCGGACGTCCAGCATCAGCCAGTAGCAGACACCGGCGAACACTGCATTTGTCTGATTGCCACAGATGCACCTTTACGATTCAATGGTCTCGTTCCCAGGCTTCTGCAACCTTTCTTTCAGCTTTGAGTGATGCGCACTAGCTCAAGGGTGCCCTGGTTATCCACAACCTTGATGCATTTTTGTCAGGTAAATCTATACGACAGCCTTTAAACATTTGCAGAATTAACTGGTTATTTTTTGAGCAGTTAATGAAAAACCCCTATTTAATGGGGGTTCCATATGTATCCAAAAACAAGTCACAAGGTTATCCACAATATCTGTGGATAGTGAAATATAACTGTCATTATCGTGCTGAAATGACGTGATATTCCAGCAATCCCCGATGTTGCATCCAGCGGATAAACCAGACCAGTAACCTCAAACGAATCCAGACTTTTGGACGGGTAACAGGCGACAATTGTCGATAGTGTTGTGAGAACCAGAAGCAGAAGCCAGAAAGTACATCCTGACTGATGTCTGCACACTCAACTTTTTCAAAGCCTGCTTCTTTCAGATGGGATTCATACTTTTGCCGAACCATCAAGCCTGCCGCAGAGATACCACAGGGTCTTGCCAGCAGGTTGACCATTCTCCGTTCCATACGATCCTTGAAAGGACGGCTGAGTACCATATCGGTTAAGGTAAGGCTGCCTCCTTCCTTAATCACTTTTCTGGCGTTGTTGAAAAAGCGTGCTTTATTATCAAACTGGTAAGCGCAATCAAGCGCCAGCAGTTTGTCAAAAGAGTCTGCCTCCAGCTTGGCCAGCTCCAGCTCATGGCCTCTTACCAGCTTTAGCTGATCATAGTGATCACACTGATCCTGAGCGCCTGCCAGCAGCTGTTCCGTTTCGGCCAATGCGGTGAGTGACTCAACCTGATAATAATCAAGCCAGACCAGAAGTTGATCGTAACTGGAAAAACCAACATCCAGTACTTTGTCCTGATTGGAGAGACAGGCTTTATCGGCAAGAAGACCGGCCAGCTCGGAGCAGGCGTGACCATAATCGGAAGTTTCGCGCCAATAACCGATTAACCTCCAGCCTGAAGAGGTAGATACCCCACTGTTAAGAAGCCACTGATCAGCCAGCATGCCCCGCTCTCCGTTAGAAGGCGGCCACCAGATACTGATGATAAGACTGATCAATTGGGATAGCAGTCCCGACATGACCAGCCAGGTTAACAGGATGCCGGATAGAAATGCGAAAATGGTCATAAGATATAAATCACTGATTCCTTTGGATAAGCCTGTATGTGCGTGCAGTGCTCGTGCGGCTAGCTGATATTAGAGGGATACTTCTTCTATTACTAGCAGCCTTAAGTCCGACAGGCTGCTAGTGACACCCTTTAAACTCAGGGGCAGCAGTCGTTTGCTGGCGAGCAGTAATAAGTATCAACCATAACAAGCATGGAGCACCTCTAATAACTAAAAAGGTGCGTTTGTGTGATAATTGGCGGTTTACCTATTCAATGATCCAAAGGGTGTGTCTGGTCGGCAGATCGCCAAGGGAGAAAACACAGTTATGCTGATAACGTCTAACGTGACCATGCAATTCGGGGATAAACCCCTGTTTGAAGACATCTCCGTCAAGTTTGGTGATGGCAACCGCTACGGTCTGATCGGTGCCAATGGTTGTGGTAAGTCCACCCTGATGAAAATCATCAGTGGCGAACTGGAGCCCTCTGCCGGTAATGTCAGCTATGATCCCAACGAGCGCATTGCCAAGCTAAATCAGGATCAGTTTGCCTATGAAGAAAACACGGTCATTGATACCGTAATTATGGGGCATTCTGAACTCTGGAAGGTTAAGGAAGAGCGTGACCGCATTTACGCCAAGGGAGACATGACGGAAGAAGAAGGTATGCGTGTTGCAGACCTGGAAGTTCTGTTTGGTGAAATGGACGGTTATTCCGCTGAAGCCCGCGCCGGTGAACTGCTGCTGGGTCTGGATATTCCACTGGAACAACACTACGGCCCAATGAGTGCTGTTGCCCCGGGCTGGAAGCTGCGTGTTCTGTTGGCGCAGGTATTGTTTGCCGATCCCGACATCATGCTGCTGGACGAACCCACCAACAACCTGGACATTAATGCGATCCGCTGGCTGGAAGGGATACTCAAGCAGCGCGACTGTACCATGATCATCATTTCCCACGACCGTCACTTCCTGAACAGTGTTTGCACTCACATGGCCGATCTGGACTATGGCGAGCTGCGAATGTTCCCCGGTAATTACGACGAGTACATGATAGCGGCTACCCAGGCTCGTGAGCGAATGCAGGCTGATAATGCCAGGAAGAAAGCCCAGATTGCCGAGCTTCAGAGCTTTGTCAGTCGCTTTTCTGCCAATGCGTCCAAAGCCAGACAGGCGACCTCGAGGGCCAAGCTGATCGACAAGATCAAGCTAGAAGAGGTTAAACCTTCCAGCCGACAGAATCCGTTCATCCGTTTTGAACAGGAAAAGAAACTGTTCCGTAATGCGCTGGTGATGGAAAAAATGTCTCAGGGCTATGAGGACAAGCCGCTGTTCAATGACGTTAACCTGATGGTTGAAGTGGGTGAGCGCATCGCCATCATTGGCCAGAACGGTATTGGCAAGTCCACACTGCTGCACACTCTGGCCGGCAAGATGGCACCCAAGGGCGGTACTATCCAGTGGTCCGAGAATGCTGACATCGGTTACTACGCCCAGAATCATAGCGACGAGTTTGATAAGGACATGAACCTGTTCGACTGGATGGGGCAATGGATGAACGAAGGCGACGATGAGCAGGTGATCCGTGGTGTACTGGGTCGTATGCTGTTCTCTCAGAGCGACATCAAAAAGTCAGTCCGTGTTATTTCCGGTGGTGAGCAGGGCCGTATGTTGTTCGGTAAACTGATTCAGCAAAAGCCCAATGTATTACTGATGGATGAACCTACCAACCACATGGACATGGAATCCATTGAATCCCTTAACCTGGCGTTGGAAAACTACCCGGGCACACTGATCTTTGTCAGCCATGACCGTCAGTTTGTATCGTCTCTGGCGACCCGCATCATTGAAATCACGGAAGATGGTGTCGTCGATTTCCACGGAACTTACGACGATTACCTACGCAAACAGGGTGTTGTTGAAGAGTAATTTTGTTGAAGAGCAAATAGCTAATGGGGCAGAGATTTCTCCGCCCTGTTCGAGACTCAACGGTTTATTCGATACCGAGTAATTCCACATCAAAAATCAGTACAGAGTTGCCGGGGATTTTACCGGCACCACCGCTACCGTAAGCCAGATTGGCAGGAATAAACAGTCGAAACTTGTCGCCTACCGACATCAGCTGCAGACCTTCGGTCCAGCCGGGAATCACCTGATTCAGTCCAAAGGAAATCGGATTTCCACGGTCTACAGAACTGTCAAACACCTGACCATTAATCAGCGTACCGTGATAGTGCACTCTTACTTTGCTGGTGGCCGCAGGGTGATCTGAATGTTCACCCTTTTCCAGAACCTTATACTGCAATCCGGACTCTGTGGTCATTACGTCTTCTTCATTCTGGTTCTTTTCCAGAAAAGCCTGACCCTGAACCAGGGCTTCCTGAGCCTGTTGCTTTTTCTGATCAATGCGGCGTTTGCCAAAGAACAACACGACAGCGATAAAAACAATAAAGATAACAGTAGACACAAAGATCACCCGGACTGTGGATAAGTCGATGAAAAATACCCTATCCTGACCGACAACTCAAAAATCTAAGCCCATAAACCTTTCCATTATTGATGCTTTTTCTGGTCTTTCTCCTCTTCCTTGACAGTTTCTGCGGGCTCTGGCTCCGGATTAACCAGTTTTTCCTCTCCGGGCCATTGTCCACTCTGCTTGCGGATACCCATAAACAGAACGGCAACCATACCCACCAGAATCAGCCCCATCTGTACCATAAAGATCAGCATGATCAGTGGCAGCATCACTATAAACAGGCCCGTTAGAATGACGGTGCCCAGAATCGCTTTAAACGGGCTGATGGCAGCGCCATCCCGCTGCTCAAAGAAAGCAGCCTTAACTTGATTGAAACCATTTTTTAATTGCTTGAGCCATTTTTCCATGATTTACCTCGATAAGAGAGGGGGATTAGTCATGGCTCCAATATAGAGGGCTGTGGATAAACAGATTGTGTTCAGTGGATTAAAGTTTGTTAATGGAAAATGGTTGTGCTGATAGGCGACGCTGTTCGATGCCACTGGCCGGTCAAGGACTGCTTTGACGAAGACTAAGGGAGCTAGTAGTCCCTTTCTACATCACCTCTGCTCCATTTATAAACACTAACGCCAATTACGGGTGAATATACACATGCTGATATGCCTCCATGGATTAAAGCACCTCTCAACGCCCTAACGTGGGGTGATCCAGAGTAAATACAATATCCTGTAACAGCGCCTATACATGCATGTGGAGTCACCCAAAAAACAACAAGTCCCGTACTGAATAATGCCACCACAGTCTTCATCAGGCTTTCCCCATCGTATAAACCCCACAGTATGGGTTCTCGACTGTAGTCGATATGATCATAGCTGCCATTATCATTGCCGCCATTGGAGTAAACAGTGTTTGAGAAAACACTCATATATCCAAGCATCATTACAAACAGGTAATTCTTCATATTCTCAGACCAATTCGCTGCTGCTGCATGGATGCAGGAGCCAGAGTAACGCAGGAGCAATTGCCGCATAGGGCAGTCTAGCAGCCTGTCGGACTTAAGGCTGTCCTACTGCGGTTGGGGATTTTCAGCAAGCCAATGGAAGTGTGCTTCAATGCTTTTCAAATAAAGGTTTCGCTGATTTTTGCCCCACGTTCGTAACGTGTAGCTGCCGATATTTTGTAGATCGTCCCGGGCGCGTGGGGTGACTCTGACTTTTCTGTTGATCTTTTGCATCATTAGGACTCAGCGTCCAGGTCGTTGATGAGTGAGTCCATTCCGTTAAAACCTTTGTTTTTGAGGTATTTAACAGGAGCTCTGGGGCAAAAAGTCCTGGACAGAAAAGCGCTCTTATTTTCTTGATCTATCCTTCCTCTTTGTAAATCAGGATGCAAGGTAAGTATTATTCAATATCCACTTCTTACGGCACCGCTGTGGTTGCTACTGTTGCTGTCTGTTATCTGTCAGG
>NZ_JAHHPQ010000326.1:0-2184 GCF_024606245.1 Endozoicomonas sp. SESOKO2 | reverse complement strand
TTCCACTTCACCGGCCACCAGTTGAACCTGGCAACTGCCACAGAATCCTTCACGACACTGGTATTCAATATCCACCTTCTGTGACTCGAGCGCCTCCAGCAGGTTGAGGTCGCTTCTGGAAATGAAGCTGAAGCCATCCAGTATCTTGACGATGTTGGCCATGAGGATCTCCTGGTAAACGGTTGGCCGGGAGGCTGTCTTTACTCGTTCAGCCCCCAGTGGCCATCGTGCTATCTCTTAGAGTGAGAAGTTGCTGAAGTCATCGGTCTGGACTTCGTTATCAATCTGTCCAACCAGATAGGAGCTGACTTCCACTTCCTGAGGCGCTACCTGGACAGAGTCACTGTTCAGCCAGCTATTCATCCAGGGTAGAGGGTTCTGGCGGGGTGAGAAGGCCGGGTCAAAGCCCAGGGCAGCCATTCTCTGATTGGTGATGTATTCGACATATTGGCTGAGAATGTCCTTGTTCAAACCAATCATTGAGCCATTCTGGAACAGGTATTCAGCCCACTCTTTTTCCTGTTCAGCAGCAGCAATAAAAATTTCTCTGGCTTCTGTCCGGAGCTCAATAGCAATCTCAGCCATTTCCGGATCGTCTTTACCCTCAGCCATGATTTGCAGGATGTGCTGGGTACCGGTCAGGTGCAGGGCTTCGTCGCGGGCGATTAGTTTGATGATTTTTGCATTGCCTTCCATAGTGGAGCGCTCGGCAAAAGCAAAGCTGCAGGCAAAGCTGACGTAAAAGCGAATGGCTTCCAGAACGTTGACGGATACCAGAGTCAGGTAAAGTTTCCGCTTCAGGTCCCTGACGGAAACATGCACTTCTTTACCTTTGAGTTGGTGGGTGCCTTCACCCAGCATGTTAAGCTGGCTGATGCCTTCAATCAGGTCATCGTAGTAACGGGTGATGTCAGCCGCCCTTTTCACAATGGCCTCGTTATTGACAATGTCATCAAAAACCACGGAAGGTTCGGTGATGATGTTGCGAATGATGTGGGTGTATGAGCGAGAGTGAATGGTTTCACTAAAAGCCCAGGTCTCAATCCAGGTTTCCAGCTCAGGCAGAGAAACAATGGGTAGCAGGGCGACATTGGGTGAGCGGCCTTGCACAGAGTCCAGCAGGGTCTGATATTTAAGGTTACTCAGGAAGATATGCTTTTCATGTTCTGGCAGATGGGCAAAATCACTGCGGTCGGTCGATAAGTCCACCTCTTCCGGACGCCAGAAGAATGACAGCTGTTTTTCGATCAGTTTTTCAAAGATCGGGTGTTTTTGGACATCATAACGGGAGACGTTAACACCCCGTCCAAAAAACATAGGTTCCTGAGTGGCATTGAACTTTTCTTGGTTGAAAGTCGAGTAGCTCATGTTTTCTCTGCTTCAGGGCCAGGAAGGGCCGGCCTCGTCCAGTTGCTATTAACGCTGGTTTAAGTGGGACACTGTTCCAGTGTCCCGGTTCCGACTTTCGTCAAATTTTGCAAGCGCCGCCTGCACAGCCATCGTCAGCTTCTTCCTGACCGTCTGACGCACCATCACGAGTGTTGTGGTAGTAAAGGGTCTTCACACCTAGCTTGTAGGCCGTCAAAAGGTCTTTAAGAAGGAGCTTCATTGGCACTTTACCGCCTTCGAAACGGGCTGGATCATAGTTGGTGTTGGCCGAAATGGTCTGGTCAACAAACTTTTGCATGATCGCAACCAGCTGGAGGTAACCGTCATTACTGGTGATATTCCACAGCAGCTCATAGTTGTGACGCAGCTCTTCGAAGTCGGGTACAACCTGCTTCAGGATGCCGTCTTTGCTGGCCTTGACGCTGACAAAGCCTCGTGGTGGTTCAATACCATTGGTCGCGTTACTGATCTGTGATGAAGTCTCGGAAGGCATCAGGGCGGTCAGTGTTGAGTTACGCAGGCCGTGATTCCTGATCTCGCTGCGCAGGGCTTCCCAGTCCAGATGAAGTGCTTCGGTGCAGACTTCGTCCAGGTCCTTCTTGTAGGTATCTATCGGCAGGATGCCCCGGGAGTAGGTGGTCTCATGGAACTTGGTGCAGGTGCCTTTTTCTTTCGCCAGCTGGTTAGAGGCTTTCAGCAGGTAATACTGAATAGCTTCAAATGTTTTATGGGTCAGACCGTTGGCAGAACCATCAGAATAACGAACAGCGTTTTTAGCCAGATAATGGGCAAAGT
>NZ_JAHHPQ010000325.1:0-2768 GCF_024606245.1 Endozoicomonas sp. SESOKO2 | reverse complement strand
CAATCATTGCATCGGCAAAATCGTAACCGTTGGTATAATCATCAAGGGCTTTGAGTGTGGCCTGATAGTCCTGCGTCAGGCACTTTTGTAACTGAATAACGGCTCTTAATTTCTGACATTGCTGAGCTGGACTGACTTGATAGAAGTGAGTGAGTACCCAGACACATTCTACCAGAACTACAGGACTGATATAGAACTTGTTACAATTCTTCAAAAAACTGATTGTCTGTTGATATTGGTTTTCATCATCCCTGACAAGGTAGCGAACAAGAATATTGGTATCAATGCCCTCCATTTTTGCCGCCTTCTTTACCCTGCCATAATGCCTGAGCTCCTTCTTGAATGGCTTTCTCCATATCATCAAGAGTCGCTTTCCGGCCATTAGTATGATCTGCGAGGCATCCTCCCAAGGCTTCGATATCATCAGACATTGGGGTAAGTACAATCATTCCATCCTTCTCTTCAAACATAACTTTATCGCCAGGTTGAAGTTGGAATTTTGCCCTTATTTCAATAGGAATAGTAACCTGACCTTTGCTGGTAATAGAGCTGGTTGACATAGTTTTGATCTCACTGAAAGAGTATTACTAAAAGTAATACCTGCTCGATTACCTGTCAAAATGTCCACCTTTTGTAGGATTAACGGTTCCAAACAAAGTCCATCTGTTTTGCCGTTTTCTCAGCAAGTTCCAGACTGTGCAACAAACTCACCAGTGAAAGACTCATATCGATTCCGGCGGTAATACCGGCTGATGTCATAATAGAGCCGTCTTTTACCCAGCGCTGGCCAGAGACCACATCCAGTGCTGGATACTGTCGCTTAAGGTCAGGAATATCTTCCCAGTGAGTGGTGACTTTCTGATCGGTCAGAATACCCGCTTCGGCCAGGATAAAAGCGCCAGTACAAACAGATGTTGTCATTTGTGCACGGGATGCACAGCTTCTCAGCCAGTCCAGAACCTGAGGCTTTTTCAGTTCTGCAGTATGAACGCCGCCGACCACCATCAGCAAGTCAATAGGGGGATGGTTGTAGAATCCATAGTCAGGGTTCACGCTATATCCGGCGCGGGCGGTAACAGTTTCACCAGTCTCTCCTATCAGAAAGACATTAAAAGGCTCATGGTCTGCACAGACTCGGCTGGCTGTTGAAAATACTTCAAAAGGACCGGAAAAATCCAGTACTTCTGCATTGTCGTATATATAGATCGCAACGTTCATGGATTCTTATTCTTGATTTGGCTGCTCTTGTGCTTTTCGAATATAAAGAGATCTGACCAGTTGGGCAAGGCTTCAGGGCAGAAATGAAATGCCTGAAAAGACACACGCAGCCATTTAAAACAGCAAAGCTGTTGCGAGGAATTGCAACGAAGATACAGGTTCGGTACTCCCTTACAACCCTGCTGTTGTTGGCTTCTGTTTTTTCAGCTGTATACTTAGGCGTTATTTCTGATTAAGGAAGCTTCCCATGCGCAGACTCAAGAAGCTGTTCGACCAAAACCGCGACTGGTCAGAGGCTGTTCGGGAAAAAGAACCTGGTTTTTTTGAACAGCTTTCTCAGCAACAGGCGCCCAAATACCTCTGGATAGGCTGTTCTGACAGTCGGGTGCCCGCCAATCAGATTACCGGTTTGGTACCTGGCGAGCTGTTTGTGCACAGAAATGTGGCCAATCAGGTCATTCACACCGATCTCAACTGTCTCTCTGTTATCCAGTTCGCCGTTGAGTACCTGAAAGTCGAGCACATTATAGTGACCGGCCACTACGGTTGCGGAGGTGTTCAGGCAGCGGTTAAGAACGGCAAACTGGGCCTGATTGATAATTGGCTACGTCATATTCAGGACGTACAGCACAAGCATCAAACCTTCCTCAATACTCTCGACAATCAGGAAGACGTGTTCGAATGCATGTATGAACTGAATGTTGTGGAACAAGCTCTGAATGTCTGCCAGACCACCATCGTTCAAGATGCCTGGCTACGAGAACAAGACCTGACAGTTCACAGCTGGATTTATGGACTGAAAGATGGCCTTCTGAGGGATCTGGGATTATGTGTCTCTGATCCGGAAAGCCTGGATGAGCTTTACAGCAATGCCATCAGGCAGATCACCAGTGCAGCTGTTGGATGATGATATAGATACCCTTTCATTTTCTTGATCTATCCTTCCTCTCTGAAAACCAAATCGGAAGGATAGAATTATCAGACATACACTCTTTGCGGCACAACTGTTTCTGCTGTGGTTTTTTCTGTCATCTCTCAGGCCAGAGCGCATGCTCTGGCAGCAGGTGATAATGTTAAGGTGCCTTCAAAGAGAACGGAATCAGGCAGTTAAACTTCGATTCAATATCTGCCCATCTGGAGAGAAGACTGCGTGACTTCTCAATAGAGAGTTCAATATCTCATCAGGCGCTGGTTGTACTTCCCTTTCCCTGACAATGGTTCTGCAATAAGGACAGGTTGTATTTTCCAATAGCCAAGTCTCCAGGCAGTCTTCGTGAAACATATGTCTGCATTGTTCAAGAACCGTGACTGCCCTTCTGGCAAAAGGTTCGAGACAAACAGAGCAATTATCGGTCTCCTGTTGATAGGGCAACCGATTATTTGGGCTGCCGGGTGGTGTAATTCCGTCCATATCTCTTACTCCTGCTTCTGTTTTTCATATGACTTGTAGTCTTAGATCATTGTCTATCCATTTAGTTCCCTGCGCTTATTTTTTTGTTACGCCCGGCATGGGCTTACAGGGTGAAAGCCCCCTGTGAAAGAACCTGCAT
>NZ_JAHHPQ010000324.1:0-1706 GCF_024606245.1 Endozoicomonas sp. SESOKO2 | reverse complement strand
TCGCCAAGACCCAATGCCTATGGTGAATGTGAACACCGATGAGTCTCACCCGGATGAGTTTTTCCCCGATCGGGCGTTTTATCTTGCTTGTCTTGAGGGAGATTTGGATCAGGTGGAAATGTCACTGGCAGACGGCGTCAATGTCGATGCCGTTATTGTCATTATGGATGATGATTCCACTGCCTTGATGTTGGCAGCTGGTGGCGGGCACAAAGATATCGTCAAACGCTTGATCAACGCCGGGGCAAATATCAACGCTGCCTGTTCGAGTGGTACCACCGCACTGTTCGTGGCTGCCCAGGCAAATAACACCGACTGCGTGAAAATCCTGATCGAAGCCAAGGCGGATCTCAACGCTGCCCGTTCTATTGGCGCCACCCCGCTGTACATCGCTGCCCAGGAAAATAACACCGACTGCGTGAAACTCCTGATCGAAGCCAAGGCGGATCTCAACACCCGGACTAAGAATGGCGCCACCCCGCTGTTCATCGCTGCCCAGGAAAATAACACCGACTGCGTGAAACTTCTGATCGATGCCAGGGCGGATCTTAACTCCCGGAATAAGGATGGCGTCACCCCACTGTTCATCGCTGCCCAACAAAATAAAATCGAAAGCGTGAAAATCCTGATCGAATCCGGGGCAGATCTCAACGCCCGGACTAAGGATGGCATCACCTCGCTGTATATAGCAGCCCAGCTGGGCCATACCGACATTGTGAAAGCCCTGACCGAAGCCGGGGCTGATCCCAACATCGCCTCATCGAATGGTGCCACTCCACTGCTCATCGCTGCTAAGAGAGGCAATCCCGACTCTATGGAAGTCCTGATCAACGCCGGGGCAGATCTCAACGCCGCCACGTCGAATGGCTACACCCCGGTGTCCATCGCGATCAAGTTTGGCAATACCAATTGCTTGAAAGTCCTGATCGAAGCCAAGGCAAATCTCAACGCCCGGACTCATTATGGTTACACCCCACTGTTCATTGCTGCACAAGAAAATAACACCGACTGCGTGAAACTCCTGATCGAAGCCGGGGCGGATCCCAACGCCCGTAATGAGGATGGCGCCACCGCGCTGTTCGTAGCAGCCTGGAAGGGCAATACCGACATCGTGAAACTTCTGATCAACGCCGGAGCTGATCCCAACATCGCCCTACCGGATGGCACCACCCCGCTATGCCTTGCTGCCCAGAAGAATAACATCGACTGCATGGAAGTCCTGATCGGGTGCGGGGCGGATCTCAACCCTCGGATTAAGCTTGGCGCCACCCCGCTGCACGTCGCCGCTTGGAAAGGCAATACCGGCTGCGTGAAAATCCTGATCAACGCCGGGGTTTATCTCAACACTGCCATGTCGGATGGCACCACCCCAATGTTCGTCGCTGCCGGGAGAGGCAATACCGACTGCGTGAAAGTCTTGATCGAAGCCAATGCGGATCTAAACGCCCCCCGGACTTCCGATGGCGCCACCCCGCTGTCCATCGCAACCGAGATGGGCAATACCGACTGTGTGAAGGCCCTGACCAAGGCTGGGGCACGGTAGGGAGCAAAGACATTCTCTGTCTTGCTCTGGTTGGTAGCGATCTTTACTGTGATGCCAAGACTATCAGGGCGATCTACAAGAAACGGTGAAAAATCGAGATCCTGGCAAGGCTGAAAGCGCGATTGAGAGAACGGTTCACTGCGTAACTTGCGTTATTTTCCTG
>NZ_JAHHPQ010000323.1:0-1920 GCF_024606245.1 Endozoicomonas sp. SESOKO2 | reverse complement strand
AAACACCTCGAAATACAGTCCAGATCGAAGCGGTGGCCACAACATTGGGTTTTGAGGACCACAGGTATTGCATCACGACCATGGAAGTGAAGCAGGCAAATAGGACAGGGATCGGACTCCAATGGTACGTCAGTATCCATGGGGTTAGCGAGGCAAGCAATGTCATCCATGAGTAGTACACCCGTATCAGTCACATGACTTGCGCACCCTGGGCAATGTTCATTGTCTAAATGCGGGCATGAGCTTTGTTCTGGCGCTGTTCTTGTGTGGCCTGTCGAATGTTCTGCTGAATTTATCGACCACTCAGTGGGCCCACTGCTCTCGGATGACGGCCGGAATTGACAAAGGCCATGACAGGGAAAGACGAAACAATCTAAGCCCAAAGTATGCAGATGTTGCTGTGAGTCTCCGTTGCCATCGGCAGAGTCAGAATAAAGGAAGCTGTTGAAAGAGCCTGCAGGGCGGGCCGTGACTTCCTGAGCTCGCTGTCCCGATGACTCTGGCGGCGAGTGTTGTTGCCGGGCATTTCCGGAGCCAGGCATCGTAATGATGGCCGCCAATGGGTGAACTTGACACAGCTCTTTTTGTTTTATCGCATTAAACGACGATGAGTAGGTATTCCAATAATTTTTTAAAAGCCAACCAGCAGTGACAACGAATTCTACAGGCAACCATGAATAAGAGGCGGAGCTCATTGGGGTATTTTTGGTGGTCAGGATCAGTTCGTAACCTACCAGCAGACAAGTGGCGCAGAGCCATTGCCACGAAATTGATTCAATGGTGGTCGTTTTTAGCTTGCAACCGTTTAGTCTGTCTTGTTTCTCATTAGACGGTAAATCTGATCTTGCATCACCGTTTGTGTGGGAAATGTCTGAGAAAGTACCCGACAATGTGTGCTGTTCAGGTGTTATAGAAACGTTCTGGTTGGGAGAACCTGTTTTCTGTTCAAGCTCGACAACAAAACGTCTTGTCAACGTTTGAGCCTGACAGACGACGGACAATGTCATCAGTAACAACGGTGTTGCAAAGAGTAAGTGTTTAATCATTCTATCCTTGCATTCTGGTGAACAGAGAGGAAGGATAGATCAAGAAAATAACGCAAGTTACGCAGTTAACAGTTTTCAACTGCTCCAGAGAAGCTTTCAGCCCTGCCAGGGCCTCGACTTTTCAGCGTTTCCTGAAGATCGCCTTAACACCTGGAAGCCGTTTTTTCCGGATAAGATAACGCCTCTCTTTTGTTTCCTTCCTTGCTACCTTGCCCCGACCTCGGTCAGGGCTTTCACGCAGTCGGTATTGCCTACCTCGGTCGCTATGGACAGTGGGGTGGAGCCATCCGGCAAGGCGGCGTTGAGGTTTGCCCCGGCGTTGATCAGGATTTTCACGCAGTCGGTATTGCCCAGCTCGGCTGCGATGAACAGTGGGGTGGAGCCATCCGGCAAGGCGGCGTTAAGGTCTGCCCCGGCTTCGATCAGGGCTTTCACGCAGTCGGTATTGCCATCCCGGGCTGCAATGAACAGTGGGGTGGCACCATCCGACCGGGCGGCGTTGAGATCGGCCTTGGCTTCGATCAGGAGTTTCACGATGTCAGTATGGCCATTCTGGGCAACGATGGACAGCGGGGTGGTGCCATTCTTGGTCCGGGCGTTGAGATTCGCTTTGGCTTCGATCAGGAGTTTCACGATGTCGGTATTGCCCTTCTGGGCAGCGATTAGCAGAGGGGTTGTGCCATTAGACAAGGCGGCGTTGAGATTAGCCTTAGCTTCGAGCAGAACTTTCACGCAGTCGGTGTTATTTTCTTGGGCAGCGATGAACAGCGGGGTGGCACCTCTGTTAGTCTGGGTGTTGAGATCTGCTTTGGCCTCGACCAGGAGTTTCACGATGTCGGTATGGCCATTCTGGGCAGCGATGAACAGCGGGGTG
>NZ_JAHHPQ010000034.1:0-4663 GCF_024606245.1 Endozoicomonas sp. SESOKO2 | reverse complement strand
CATGTCAATGGCGCGCAAGCGTCCAAGCCCCCTCCCTCTTTTGCCGGGGTTTCTCTGGGGGGGTGGGATAAGCTGAGAGGTTACACTACTGACCGTTTCCATGGCCGGTCGGCGGTTTCTTACAGTCTGGAGTTCCGCGCTATTCCATTCTGGCAGCCACTTGAGGATCTGCCTGTGGTCGGACCTCTTTACGATATTCCATGGTGGCAATGGACTCTGTTTGTAGATGCTGGCCGCGTTGCTGACGACTTCGACCTGGGAGAACTCCATACCGATATGAAGTACAGCGTGGGTGGTGGCATCCGCTTTAAGGTGGAAGGTGTCACCGTAAGAACTGAAATCGCCAGCAGTAAAGAAGACAACCGGCTTCGATTCTTCATTAACCAGCCTTTCTGAATTTTAATTTTCTGGCACATATTGACTGTGTGTGTTATACCTGAAAATACTTTAAACAATCTGAATAGTATTTATTGGTTATGAAACTCAACCTCATCAGCAACATAATTCTCCTACCCGTCGTGGTGATTAACATCTCCGCGCGGGGGTCTGTTGGCTGACAGATCAGAGTTTCAAGGAACCCCCCGCACCGAAAGGTCCGGGGGGTTTTTTCATATTTGGGGCCTGAAAACCCCGGGAGCACAGACAAGATGACGGCTCCGGACAAAGAGGATAGAACCATGCTAAACCTGAACAACCCAATAATTATTGCTATTCTGAGCCTGACCATTGTGGCAATCATCAGCCTTCCGGAACTGCTGCTGATTATCCTCCCTGTTGCCGTTTTGTTCTCTGCACAGCAGTGGTTTGAAATGAGCGTTAGCAAGCCTGTTCGCATCAAGGCTGAAGCTCATCGCGGGCACGAACGAGGTCAACCCCATGAACGGCGCTAATGCACTGGTAAAAAATCTTTCTCAGCGAGGGATTCAACATGTTTTCGGTTATCCCGGTGGCACCATCATGCCAGTCTATGACGCCTTTCTGGATTCCAATGTTGAGCACCTTCTCTGCAGACATGAACAGGGAGCCGCTTTCGCCGCCATAGGCTACGCCAGGGCCAGTGGTAAAACCGGAGTCTGTATTGCCACCTCCGGCCCCGGCGCAACGAACCTGATCACTGCTTTATCCGACGCCATGCTGGATTCCATTCCTCTGGTGGCCATCACAGGTCAGGTGCCTACTGCCATGATGGGAACGGATGCCTTCCAGGAAATCGATATTCTGGGTATGACACTGGGTTGTACCAAGCACAGCTTTCTGGTGACAGACCCGAATGATATCTGCGAAACCCTGAACAAAGCTTTCGACCTGGCCCGATCTGGCCGCCCGGGCCCTGTTCTGGTTGACCTGCCAAAAGATATTCAGCTGGCAGAGGCTCACTACGTGCCACCACTCAGCGTGATAAAAGAGAGAGCTGCCGACAGTTTTGACAGGATTAATGCTGCGATCTCTTTGCTCCGGAAAAGCAGCAAACCTCTTGCTTACGTAGGTGGCGGTGCAGGAATGGCGGATGCGATAGACGAGCTCAGGACATTCCTGACAGAAACCGGTCTCCCCAGTGTTTGCACCTTGAAAGGAATCGGAGCGATTCGTCCTGACGATCCCGGCTACCTTGGTATGCTGGGTATGCATGGAACCCGGGCTGCCAATCTGGCAGTGCAGGAATGCGACTTGCTGATAGCCATCGGAGCCCGCTTTGATGACCGGGTCACAGGCAAGCTTGAGAGTTTTGCCCCTGGTGCGAAAGTCATCCATCTCGATATTGACCCTGCAGAGCATGGTAAGCGTCGCCCTGTTGATGTCAGTCTTTGTGGTTGCCTGAAGAAGAATCTAAGCAGTCTGACCATTACTTTAGATCAGGGTGACTGGTTACAACACTGTAAGAACAGCCGCGCTGCCAGCCAGTGGTGTTATGACAAACCCGGGGAAGACATCTTTGCGCCTCTGCTTCTGAAACAGTTATCTGAGGCCACCCGCGAGAACTCTGTGATCAGTTGTGATGTGGGTCAGCACCAAATGTGGGTAGCTCAACACATGAGCTTCTGTCATCCGAATAACCACCTTTCCAGTGCCGGGCTTGGTACCATGGGCTTTGGTCTCCCGGCAGCGATAGGCGCTGCTATTTCAAGACCGGAAGACGATGTGATACTCGTCTCCGGAGACGGCTCTTTCATGATGAATGTGCAGGAGCTGGCCTCGATCAAAAGAAAACAGCTGCCCGTCAAAATGGTCTTACTCGACAACCAGCGACTCGGCATGGTGAAGCAATGGCAGGAACTCTTCTTTGACCAGCGCTACAGTGAAACTGACCTCTCGGACAATCCTGATTTTGTCACTCTGGCCAAAGCATTTGGCATTGAAGGCAGAATAATTACCAAAAGACATGAAGTAATCCCCGCTCTGGAAGAAATGCTTCAGGCTCCGGAGGCAAGAATACTTCATGTCTGTATTGATGAGCGGGAGAACGTCTGGCCCCTGGTGCCACCCGGTGCCGCCAACCACGAAATGATGGAGGCAAGAGCATGAGCGATTCCAAAACCCATTACTCCCTGACTATCCAGTGCTATAAAAAGCCAGAGGTACTGGAGCGGCTTCTGCGGGTAGTCAGACACCGGGGATTTGACCTTGAGAGCCTGTCCATGAACAGCTCCGAGTGTGGGAAAATGGTTTCTGCTGCTATTAATGTCTCCAGTGAGCGCCCCATAGAAACGCTTACCCGTCAGATCGAGAAATTATATGATGTTCTCGATGTGTGTCAGCCTGCAGCAACAGAAGCAATCCCTCGGGAAAGTATCATTTGAGGACAGGGTCAGGAAAGCGGAGTACTCTTCTCTTCCTGACTTTCTTCTGACTCAGTGACAAACATATCGAGGTCTTTGCTCTGGATATGTTCCAACAATGCATTACTGATGAACTCCCTCATCCAACGATGCGCTCTGTTCATCTCCCAATACTCAGGCCAGACAATATCAAAGCTGACTTTCGGAATATTTTTTGGGCACTCCCTAATCACGAAGCCAGACAGCTCTTCCATGAACATAGGCAATGAAGCCGGAGCCATAAACACGCAATCTGTTCCCTTGATCAACGCCAGACTGACCGAAAGACTGGGCGACCAGGTTTTCACCTGAACCGAACTGAGGAAACGGTTGATCTCACTTTGCTGATGTAGATTGATATTGTCCCTCTGCACCACAAAGGAAAAAGACCTGAGAGCCTCTTCTGAAAAAGACTCATGGGCCAAAGGATGGTTTTCACAGAGAATCAGGCACATCCGATCTTTCATCAGTGAAAAGCAGGATAAACCTTCTTCCCGGGCGCCCATATAACCAATAGACAGATCCAGCTTTCCGGTTGCAACATCAACAGCTGGATTGATGGCCTGCAACTCAAAGGTCAGCCCGGGTGCCAACGCCCATATTTTTTGCAGTACTTCAGGCAGAATCCGTTCCAGCACCGTGTGTCCTGAAGCAATCCGGAAATGTCGCTGGGTGGTTGAGATATAAAACTGTTGGTTTTCAAAAATACTGCTGGCTTCCGTGACAACTCTGTTCACATCTTCATGCAGGGACATCGCCTTCTCGGACAAGAAAATTCGATTGCCTTTTCTCACCAGAACCGGGTCATTCAATGCTTCCCTTAACTGGGCCAGAGTTCGACTCATGGCAGACTGGGTAACACACATTATCTGCGCTGCTTTGGAAACACTCTGGGTGTCCAGCAGGGCTTTCAGACCAGGCAGCAGGTTCAGGTTCAGTCTGGAAAGATTCATAAATACAGCAGAGGGAATGACAGAAAATAAAAGTATGGCTAAAGAGCCCTACATTATGAATAAAACCTTTCAGAAAACCTTTCTTGAAAGACCACTCCGCTTAAAAGTAACACCTTAAGTCACCTGTTAGAAGAGCAGCTCCATGCCTTTACGTAGCACCCGAAGAGTACGGACGTACAAATACTTATTTAACCTTTCATTTGATTCGCAATCAGGTACACTGGAAATGTGCACTCGTTTACAGGCATTACTGAAAGCGCAGTTAAGGAGGGTCCATGAACCATAACAAGTACAAAGAACTGCAGGATCTGGTGGACAACTACCTGGACTCGGGGTTATCGGCCAGAGAGTATGTTGAAGCCTGTGTGGATGCAGGCGATATCAGCGCTGCAGAAGCCCTGAAGTTGCTGTCTGTTCTCAGGGAAGCCCAGTCAGTTACATTCAAGTTGGCCGAAGTCACGGATTATGAGAACCCCGGCCTTCAAATGACGCTCATGCGAAAAGGAGAGGAGTATGAAAATGATAATCCTCTTTTCAATATCACTTTTGATGAAAGCCTCGATCCTGACAGGGAGGAAGTGATCGATCTTTTACAGAGCTTTGCCAAGGACCTGGCAGTGTTGGCGACCCGCGGGGAGCTGAATGAAGCCGAAGCAGTGGACTCCATCGATGAGAGCCCTGAAGAATGGCTCGATCACCCTAACATCATGCCAGCCAGTGAAACCCGCCATTAACCGGATACTTCATTTCATCACCCGGGTAGATGAAACGAACGACTTCCCGGAGACCTGAGTTCCAGCCAGAATCAGCCAAAGCGCCCCTTCAAGGGCGCTTGCTTTTGTCTAGCAGCCTGTCGGACTTAAGCGTCCGTAGCGAGGATTGCAAGAAATTGAG
>NZ_JAHHPQ010000322.1:0-26673 GCF_024606245.1 Endozoicomonas sp. SESOKO2 | reverse complement strand
ATAATCCACATACAGCCTTGCCTTGCGTATGAACCATCAGCATGACCTGTGTCGCCTGTTCACTATTCATGCTGAAAAATTTCTCCAGGACCTCAACCACAAAATCCATCGGTGTAAAATCATCATTCAAGAGCAGTACCTGATACATAGCGGGCGGTTTGACTCTGGCTTTAGCTGGTGCCAGTGCGACATCATGATCGCCTTCCTGCTCTGTCCCTTCATTTTCTAAGCTTAGACGAAGCCACTCAAAATTACTCATGTATTGATGAACTGCTATCTGCTGCATTGCACTCGCTTCCAGGTGAATTTACAGCTTAATTAACCAGGCTCTGGACCGCCTGTAACCAGGTGTCGAGACGTACAAACGTCAAAAGCACAACGCCCTGACCTCCATTCTAAACACGCTGAGAGCAAAGAAAAACTATTTACTTCAATCGTCATCTCAAAAGCTATTGACTTCGTTAATACCATCGACTGACAGCCGAAATAAAACAGACAAAGAATCAGAAAAATAATCAGTTGATCTGACAGGCAAAAAAATGACCACAGTGAAAGTCTGCAGCCATTTTTTATGCACAGAAAGAAGATCAAAAACTAAATCAGACCATCAATTGCTGCATTAAAGGTAGCGCTTGGACGCATGGCTTCAGTGACTTTAGCTGGAGCCGGTTCATAGTAGCCACCCAGATCAACAGCACCACCCTGGCAAGCTGTCAGTTCTGAGACAATCTGCTCTTCTTTCTCAACAAGCTCTTTTGCCAGAACGGAAAACTTACTGCTGAGATCCTGATCCGCCTCCTGCGCCTCTAGTGCTTCTGCCCAGAACTGAGCCAGGTAAAAATGACTTCCGCGGTTGTCCAGCTCTTTCACTTTTCTCGAAGGTGACTTGTCAGCATCCAGATATTGACCAATTGCAGCGTTCAATGTGTCAGCCAAGATCTGGGCCCTGATATTTCCGGTTTTAACCGCAATGTCTTCAAGCGATACAGCGATAGCCAGAAATTCGCCCAAAGAGTCCCAACGCAGGTGATTCTCTTTAACAAACTGTTGGACGTGCTTGGGCGCAGAACCGCCAGCACCGGTCTCGAAAAGACCACCGCCAGCCAGCAGAGGTACGATAGAGAGCATTTTGGCGCTGGTCCCCAGCTCCAGGATCGGGAACAGGTCGGTCAGGTAATCTCGCAAAACGTTACCGGTTACGGAAATGGCATCTTTACCCGCCTGAATAGTTTCCATGCTGAGGCGGCAAGCCTCTACCGGAGACAGAATACGGATATCCAAGCCCTTAGTATCGTGAAACTTCAAGTATTCGTTAACCTTGGCAATCAGGTTGGCGTCGTGAGCACGGTTTTGGTCCAACCAGAACAGAGTCAAAGCACCTGTTGCTCGGGCACGGTTAACAGCCAGCTTGACCCAATCGCGAATCGGCGCATCTTTGGTCTGACACATTCTCCAGATGTCACCCTCTTCAACATTGTGCTCAAACACTGTGCTGCCGGACTCTTCTACAACACGGATAATGCCGTTTGCAGGCGCCTTAAAGGTTTTGTCATGAGAACCGTATTCTTCTGCTCTCTGAGCCATCAGACCTACGTTGGAAACATTGCCCATGGTGGCAACATCGAAAGCACCGTTTTTCTTACAGAAATCGATGACCTCCTGATAGATGGCTGCATAGCAACGATCAGGAATCATGGCTTTAGTGTCATGCAGCTTGCCATCGGGACCCCACATCTGACCTGAAGAGCGCAAGGCGGCAGGCATAGACGCATCGATAATGACATCGTTCGGTACGTGCAGGTTAGTGATACCCTTATCGGAATCTACCATTGCCAACTCAGGACGGGTGTTGTAGACAGCCTGAATATCCGCTTTTACTTCTTCCTGTTGGTCAGCAGGTAGTTTGGCAATCTTGGCATAAACGTCACCGAGACCGTTGTCTGGATCAACACCCAGCTCTGAAAATAAGGTAGCGTGCTTCTCAAACACATCTTTAAAGAAGACTGTGACTGCATGACCAAACATGATCGGGTCAGAAACCTTCATCATGGTGGCTTTGAGGTGCAGTGACAGAAGAATATCCTGCTCTTTAGCTTCCTGAGCAGAAGATTCATAGAATGCTCTCAAAGCCTTCACACTCATGAGAGCACTGTCAATAACTTCACCAGCCAGCAGGCTCGTGACCGGTTTCAGTACAGAAACAGAGCCGTCCTCGCCAACAAATTCTATTCTTACATCTGTTGCCTCGGGCATAACAGCTGACTGTTCACTGGAGTAGAAGTCACCGCTTTGCATGTGAGCAACGTGAGATTTAGAATCAGCAGACCAGACACCCATAGAATGAGGGTTATTCTTCGCATACTCTTTGACAGGAGCTGCAACACGGCGATCTGAATTCCCTTCACGGAGAACCGGGTTTACCGCACTACCAAGCACCTTAGCGTAGCGAGCTTTGATCGCTTCTTGTTCAGCATTCCCAGGCTCTACAGGAAAATCCGGAATGTCATAACCGTGCTCCTGAAGCTCTTTGATCGCGCCCGTAAGTTGCGGAATAGAAGCACTGATATTTGGCAACTTGATGATGTTTGCCTGAGGCACCTTGGCCAGTTCACCCAGCTCAGACAGGGCATCACTCTGTTTTTGTTCTGAACTCAGCTTCTCAGGAAAATTAGCAATGATTCGACCAGCCAGTGAAATATCTTTGGTTTCAACAGCTACGCCAGCGGCTCGGGTAAAAGCCTTGATGATTGGGAGCAGTGAATAGGTGGCTAAGGCGGGAGCTTCGTCGGTAATAGTGTAAATAATTCTGGTTGTATCTGTTGTCATGTTATCTCCAAAAAACAACTGGCTGTGGTGCCTCTGCGGAGGGGTTTAAGTGGAGTTTGACGACCACTATTTATCACTTTATTTGCACAGCCCCGTAACGCTTTTGACGTTATCGCCTATAAGATATACCAATGAGCGTAAGGAATAAATGTAGTTTTGCTACACAATCTTCTGTTTGCGCATCGAAAGACTCTATAGAAGTGAATTTGCCGGACAGGTACAATGCCCGGCTTCCTGATCCAGCCATACAGTAACCATGATAGACACTTGTACCAATTTTTCTGAAAAAAGCTTCAAGGACACCCGTGTAATCGTGGGCATGTCCGGTGGTGTAGACTCATCCGTATCTGCACTTCTGCTCAAAGAGCAGGGTTACCAGGTAGAAGGCCTGTTCATGAAAAACTGGGAGGAAGATGACGGCACTGAATACTGTACAGCCATGACCGATCTGGAAGATGCTCAAGCCGTTTGTGACAGAATCGGCATTAAACTCCATAAAGCTAATTTCGCTGCTGAGTACTGGGACAACGTCTTCGAGCACTTCTTGCAGGAATACAAGGCCGGACGTACCCCTAACCCTGACATCCTCTGCAACAAGGAGATAAAGTTCAAGGCTTTTCTGGATTATGCCCAGACACTGGAAGCTGACTATATCGCCATGGGCCACTACGCTCGCAGCGACAGCACTAATGGTCAGGCTTGTCTAAAAAAGGGTCTTGACACCAACAAAGACCAAAGCTATTTCCTGCATCAGGTTGGCAGCAAACAGCTGGCCAGAACCCTGTTCCCAGTGGGAGAAATAGCAAAGCCTGAAGTTCGCCGCATTGCAGAAAAACACGGTCTAACCACCCACAACAAGAAAGACAGTACCGGCATCTGCTTTATTGGTGAACGCCGCTTCCGTGACTTCCTGAAACAATACCTTCCGGCTCAGCCAGGTAGCATTGCGACCGATCAGGGTGAAATAATTGGCGAGCATTTGGGCTTGATGTACCATACCATTGGCCAAAGACAGGGCCTTGGCATTGGTGGACTGAAAGGCGCTTCAGAATCCCCCTGGTATGTCGTTGATAAAGACCTTGAGAACAATCGGCTAATCGTTGCACAGGGCAATAATCACCCCATGCTGTTTTCAGAAGCCCTGACTGCTTGTGAAATATTTTGGATCGCAGGTTCAGCGCCCGAACTGCCAGCCAGGTTAACCGCCAAAATCCGCTATCGCCAGCAGGACCAGGCCTGCCGCCTTGAGCAAAAGACAGACGGAAGATATTTTGTGATTTTTGACAAACCCCAAAGAGCAGTTACCCCGGGACAATCTGTCGTTTTTTACCAAAATGATATTTGTCTGGGCGGCGGAGTCATTGAAACCAGGCACCACTCTCTGAGTGAAGCCCACATTCAATAAGCCATCAATCGGTTCTACGAATTCAACTCTCCAAATCCGGGAGCAGGCGACCTTCCGGATAGAGAAAGCACGCATAAGGTAGAGAAACTCAGGTGCAATACACAACAAAGGAACAGGCAGCTGCCCTCTCAGCCATTTTCCAGGCTGCTGGCCTTGTAGAACGTCTGGCCAAAAGCGGGCAAATCAGTCAAGAGTCGCTGGAGCCGCTGATTGGCAGCCTGTTTGTCACCACTCCTGACCGTGTCGAAGATGTCTTCAATGGCTACCAGAGTCTACTCGCTGGCAGAAAAATTCTAAACGACGTCCTCCAGCGTCAGGCCGACGCAATCCAGGCCGACACCGTCCGCTACGCACTGACCCTGATACACCTCGAACGCAAACTTTCCCGCAATCGCAATATGCTGAGTAAGATTTCCCAGCGCCTGGAGCGCTGCAAGGAACAGGCCAACCACTTTGGCATCCTTCATGAGAATGTAATTGCCAACCTTGCCAGTATTTATCTCGATACCATCAGTACTTTTAAAACAAGAGTACAGGTTTCAGGCGATATCCAACACCTGCAAAACCCTGGCAATGCTGACAAGATACGCGCCATTTTATTTGCCGGGATACGGTCAGCCATCCTGTGGCGCCAGACAGGTGGTAGCCGTTGGCAGTTATTATTCAGCAGAAAAAAACTATTGAATGGCTTGAATCAGCTATAACCGAATCATCCACCCTGCATCGTTGGCGGTTTTCCGTTATGATGCGCCCTTTCTACGAGCATAAGGCATGTTAAACATGGAGCTGTCTGCACTGACTGCTGTTTCCCCCGTCGACGGTCGCTATGGGGACAAAACCCAAAGCCTGAGAAGCATTTTCAGTGAGTATGGCCTGATCCGCTTCCGGGTAACTGTTGAAGTTAAATGGTTACAGGCACTGGCCAGTCACCCCGAAATCTGTGAAGTTCCGGCGCTTTCCAACGAAGCTAGCGCCCTCCTGGACCAGTTGATCGACAACTTTTCCCTTGAAGATGCCCAGCGCGTCAAGGAAATTGAGCGCACCACCAACCATGATGTTAAAGCCGTTGAGTATCTGATCAAAGAAAAGGTACAAGATGACAACGAATTGTCTGCTATCAGTGAGTTTGTTCACTTTGCCTGCACTTCCGAGGACATCAACAACCTGTCCCACGGACTGATGCTGAAGACCGGCATGGAACAAGCGGTACTGCCGCCGATGCAACAAATCATCAAAGAAATCGAAAACCTTGCTTATCAGCATAGCGATCAACCGATGCTGTCCCGCACCCACGGACAAACAGCCTCTCCCACTACGCTTGGCAAAGAGATGGCAAACGTAGCCTACCGTCTACGCCGTCAGGTTCAGCAAATAATCCGGATCACCCCACTGGGCAAAATCAACGGCGCCGTAGGTAACTACAATGCTCACCTGTCCGCCTACCCTGAAGTTGACTGGCAGCATCATGCTGAAAAGTTTGTCACCAGCCTGGGCCTGGAATGGAACCCCTATACCACCCAGATTGAGCCTCACGACTACATCGCTGAACTTTTTGATGCCATTTGTCGCTTTAACACCGTCCTGATCGATTTTGATCGTGACATTTGGGGGTACATCTCTCTGGGATACTTCAAGCAGAAAACCGTGGCCGGCGAAGTAGGCTCTTCTACTATGCCCCACAAAGTCAATCCAATTGACTTTGAAAACTCTGAAGGCAACCTGGGCATTGCTAATGCCGTCATGCAGCATCTGGCAATGAAACTGCCTGTTTCCCGCTGGCAGCGTGACCTGACAGACTCAACCGTTCTGCGCAACCTGGGGGCCGGCCTGGGTTACAGCCTGATTGCCTACGCTTCCACTCTGAAAGGTATTGGCAAGCTTCAGGCCAATGCCGACCGTCTGAATGAAGACCTGGATAATGCCTGGGAAGTTCTGGCAGAACCTATCCAGACCGTCATGCGCCGCTATGGCATCGACCAGCCTTACGAAAAACTCAAGGCTCTGACTCGTGGTCAGGACGGTATCACCCGGACGACTCTGGAAACCTTTATTGATGAGCTGGACATGCCAACTGAGGTAAAAGCAGAACTGAAGAAGCTGACACCTGGCAACTATGTGGGTAACGCAGCCACTCAAGCCAAAGCAATCTGATCTGACGATAGCGAAGTGAAGCAGACTGTTTCAAATCAACAAAGCCCTCAGTTGAGGGCCTTGTTGATAACCGTTCAGCTATTTCATTTTGCAGCGGCTTTAAACTCACGCCTTCTCGCATGCAGCACCGGTTCAGTGTAACCATTGGGCTGCTGACAACCTTTCAAGACCAGCTCGCACGCCGCTTTAAAAGCGACACTGGCATCATAATCGACAGCCATAGGGCAGTACTCAGGATCCCCGGCATTCTGCTCATCGACTACTTTAGCCATTCGCCTCAAGGCATCCATTACCTGCTCCTCAGAGCAAACACCATGCCTCATCCAGTTAGCCATATGCTGACTGGAAATGCGCAGTGTTGCACGATCTTCCATCAAGCCTACATCATGGATATCTGGCACTTTTGAACAACCCACACCCTGATCTACCCAACGAACGACATAACCGAGAATACCCTGGGCATTGTTGTCCAGCTCCTGCTGAATCCTATCTTCTGTCAGAGAAGACCTGTCCTGCAGCAGAGGTATAGTCAGAAGATCATCCAGACTCGCTCTCTGACGCTCAGCTATAGACTCCTGAACTTCAATGACAGATACGGAATGATAGTGTGTTGCGTGCAGCGTCGCGGCATTAGGTGAAGGCACCCAGGCCGTATTCGCTCCTGACTGGGGATGTCCGATTTTAGTCGCCAGCATCTTGGCCATTTCATCCGGCATAGCCCACATACCTTTACCAATCTGGGCTCGACCGGCCAGACCACAATCAAGACCTACTTCAACATTTTGATCCTCGTAGGCATTGATCCAGGCAGACTGCTTCATCTCACCTTTTGGAATCATTGGACCAGCTTCCATACTGGTGTGAATTTCATCTCCGGTACGATCAAGGAAGCCTGTATTAATAAAGACTACGCGATCTCTGGCAGCCCGGATACAAGCTTTGAGATTAACAGAAGTACGACGTTCCTCGTCCATTATACCAACTTTCAGGGTATTCTCCCTCAGACCCAAAACCTCCTCAATCTTACCAAACAACCTATTGGTGAAGACTACCTCTTCAGGTCCGTGCATTTTTGGCTTAACAATATAAACACTGCCCGTGCGAGAGTTTCTGATACCTTTCTGCTTTTTAAGATCGTGTATGGCAATCAGTGAAGTGAACATGCCGTCCATAATGCCTTCCGGAATCTCATTCCCCTGATGATCCAGAATGGCATCAGTGGTCATCAGGTGTCCGACATTTCGAACAAACATCAGGCTCCGACCGTGCAGAGAAAACGCTTCACCTGCAGGGGATGTATAGTTGCGATCAGCCACCAGCTTGCGAGTTAAGGTTTTGTCACCTTTAACAAACGTTTCCTGCAAGTCAGCTTTCATTAATCCGAGCCAGTTCCGATAAACCAGTGCTTTATCCTCGGCATCTACGGCAGCCACGGAATCTTCACAATCCATGATGGTTGTAAGAGCTGCTTCTACCACCAGATCTTTCACCCCAGCAGCATCGGTCACCCCAATTGGGGATCGACGGTCAATTTGAATCTCAATATGGAGGCCATTGTTTTTGATCAGAACGCTGCCGGGATCATTTTCACTCCCTGTGTAGCCAACAAACTTTTCAGGCTGAGCCAGCGCCGTGACACTACCATCTCCCAGAGAAAGTGCCAACTCGCCTTCCTTAATAGCATAACCAGTTACCTCGGAATGATTTCCTTTGACCAGAGGTGCCGCCTGATTAAGCAACGCCTTACCAAAAGCAATGACCTTCTGCCCCCGGACGGGGTTGTAGGCCTTGCCGCGTTCAGCACCATCATTTTCCGGAATAGCATCGGTACCATACAGCGCGTCGTAAAGGCTTCCCCAACGGGCGTTCGCTGCATTCAGGGCAAAACGAGCATTCATCACTGGAACAACCAGCTGAGGTCCGGCCTGAGATGCAATTTCTGTATCAACATTTTCCGTCGCAATCTCAAAGTCTCCGCCTTCAGATTGTAGATATCCAATTTCCAACAAAAACTGTTTATAGGCAGAAGGATCATGTGGCTGCTGCTTATGCTCTTTGTGCCACTGATCAATTTGATTTTGCAGAGCTTCTCGCCTCTGCAGCAGAGCCCTGTTTTCAACGACGCACTCATCCAAAACACGCTCAAAACCTGACCAGAAGGCCTCTGGAGTCACTCCAGTGCCCTCGATAGCTTCAACCAAAAGATTGTGGATAGGGGCCGCTACCTGCAAACCTCCGATCTGAATACGATCAGCCATACGCCTTCCTTCTACACGCTGTTATTCTTGAGACAAACCGCCCGATTTCAGCAAAAAACCCGACAGCTCAAGCCTGACACTATTCTGTTTGAACCGACAAGTGATGACCAATTCAACTCAGTTATATATGATATTTTTTCAATAAATAGCAATTATTAACAAAGCTTATGCACAGAAAAGCCGCACAATGGCGGCCTTTCTACATTCCGGGACTTAATCGTCCGGATGGGATTCCTGCTTTTGCTCGGCAATGATCAGGTAGTAGCTTTCTGATGTATTCTCAATGCACTCATCAGCCACTGCGAAGAGAGTATGCTCTGTGTCCAGTTGTGTTAACCAGTTCATTTTGTTTTACCTTTCGGTGAGTCTCGTGTAGGTGCGATCAGGATTTCGACAGGCAGAACAGTCAACAAGCCTTCATCGCTCAGAGGCAGTCAAAGATTAACACCAGTTAACATGATATTCCATACAATGCGGTGAATTATTTCACACAAATTATCATATGTTATCAAGCAGACTCAGCTTCTTGATGAGATTGCTGAGTAGTCGCTTTGATAACCTGCCGTAACCAGTTGTGCCCTGCATCGTGATGCAACAAAGGACTCCAGGCCATACGAAGCTGGATAGCTGGAATCTCAAACGGAGGCGGCAAAACCACCAACTCATCTTCATGACGGTGTAATTCAGCCAACTTACTGGGCAGAGTCGCAATAAGGTCATTTTGAGAGGAAAGCAACATGGCTACCTGATAATGCCTCGTCAGAACCCTGATATCACGTTTGTGACCGATTGCCGACAGTGCCTCATCAACCCACCCGAGTTGCTGAATATCTTTTGGATCAATACCCACCCCAACACCCATACCTGTTTTACTTGCCCAAATATGCTGGGCAGACAGATAACTCTCAAGAGTGAAATTATTAATAACCGGATTGTCCCGACTCAGAACACAGGAAAAAGAGTCTTCCCAGATCAGTGACTGATGAAAAGATTGCGGCATATGACTGAAGCGGTTAATGGCCATATCAACACGACCATGTTCCACATCATGAAAGGTCACATCACTGGGTGTGAGAATATCAAGGGTGATGCCCGGAGCCTCAGACCTGAGCTTTTTTAGCACCATCGGGATCACTGTAGATTCAGAATAATCACTGGCCATAACACGAAACACTCTGGAACTTTCTCCGGGATTAAAAGCATCCCTGGGCAGGACAGCCTGCTCCAAAAGTTTCAGGGCGTCTGCAATCTGAGGTTTCAGGGCGAGAGCCCTCTCTGTAGGCGACATACCCTCACTGGTTCTTACCAACAAAGGGTCATTAAACAGACTTCTGAGTCTTTTCAACCCATTACTCATAGCTGGCTGGGTTATGCCCAATTGCTCAGCCGCTTTGGTGACACTTCTTTCTCGCAGAAGCACATCCAGATACACTAGCAGGTTCAGATCGACACGAGCCAAGTTCATATTTTTTGTTTACATCCTGAAGCGGTTCGCCAGACGGCCAAGAATAGAGATATCCCCGCCACAAAGTCAAACAATCGCTTGATTCTAAAAACCGCCCTCATTCACTGTTATGAGCGGTGATAACTGCTTTGACGGCCTTCTCAGGACAACCGAACCCAGAAAGGCCGGTTTTATAGCCTTTGAAAGCAACTTTCTGTCTATTGGAAAGCATTCCTTTAGTAAAAGACTCAGCCTTTAAAGAAGGGGTAAAGTGGTATTTTCGATGAGAATATCCACTATAACGATAATAAATTATCAAGTTTGTTATCTTTTGTTATAGATTGAAATTGCCTTGACAAACAACCGTTTGACTTTCAGGAGAGGCGATACAATGTCTACTTATAATCGCGCTGAAGAGATTGCCCGCATCGAAAAGGACTGGTCAGAAAATCCTCGTTGGGCCAACGTAAAACGCACCTACAAAGCTGAGGATGTGGTCCGTCTGCGCGGTTCTATAAAGGTAGAAAATACCTTTGCGCAAATGGGAGCAAACAAGCTCTGGACTTTACTCTACGAAAATAAATCACGCAAGGGTTACGTTAACAGTCTGGGGTCACTGACAGGGGGTCAGGCACTGCAACAGGTTAAGGCGGGACTGGAAGCCGTTTACCTGTCCGGCTGGCAAGTGGCCGCGGACAATAATTCAGCCAGTTCTATGTATCCCGACCAATCTCTCTACCCGGTAGACTCAGTACCGGCGTTAATTGAAAGAATGAACAATAGTTTCATGAGAGCAGACCAGATCCAATGGAAAAACGGCATCGAACCCGGCGATGAAGGCTACACAGATATGTTCGCCCCTATTATTGCCGACGGTGAAGATGGCTTTGGCGGAGTCCGTAACACTTATGAGCTAATGAAAAGCATGATCGAAGCCGGCGCTGCAGGCGTTCACTTTGAGGACCAGCTGGCTTCCGTCAAAAAGTGCGGCCACATGGGTGGCAAAGTGCTTGTCCCTACTCAGGAAGCTGTCGACAAACTGATTTCTGCCCGACTAGCTGCCGATGTTGCCGGAGTGCCCACTCTGCTTATGGCAAGAACCGATGCCAGCACGGCTGATCTGATCACCTCCGACATTGATGACTATGATCGACCTTTCCTGACGGGTGAGAGAACCAAAGAAGGCTTCTATCGCACCCGCAAGGGAATTGAACAGGCAATTGCCCGAGGACTGGCTTACGCACCTTTTGCTGATCTTCTCTGGTACGAGTCGGCGTCACCGGATCTGGATGAGGCCAGAACCTTTGCCCAGGCTATCCGTTCCGAATACCCGGATCAATTGCTGGCCTACAATTGCTCTTCTTCCTTTAACTGGAAAAAGAACATGGACGATAAAACTATTGCCCGCTTCCAGGATGAACTGAGTGAGATGGGCTACAAATTTCAGTTCATCACACTGGCGGGTATTCATAGCATGTGGCACAACATGTTCGATCTGGCCTACCACTATGGTCAGGGGCAGGGCATGAAACATTATGCGGAGATGGTTCAGCAACCAGAGCAGGCGGCATTTGAACGAGGTTACACCTTCTTATGCCCCCAGAAAGAAGTGGGTACAGGTTACTTTGACCATATCACGCACGTGATTCAAAAAGACCGCTAGTCACTCAACCGATTATGGGGAGTTTTTGGATTTCCCACGATGTTTACCAGCTGACAGCAGCTCTTAATCTCTCAAGAGATGAAGAGCTGCTTCTGATCACGCACAATTTTCCAAACCGATAGGAACCCCTTCTTCCTGCATAGTGTCTATCCTGTACAGAGTTGTACAAAATGGAACCCCTATGCCGACCCCCCTGTCTACCCCTGGTTTGAAAACCCTGAAGAAAATCTACCAAAGCCAGCAGAGCTACACTCGAAAGACACCTCTGATTCACTGCGAAGAGCTGGGAGCAAGAGTCCAGGGCAAAGTATTTGTGAAAGCTGAATCTTTGCAAAAAACCGGCGCTTTCAAATTCAGGGGAGCCCTTCACAGACTGCTGCAGCTGACTGAACAGGAGAAATCACGCGGCGTCGTTGCCTACTCTTCCGGCAATTTTGCCAGAGGGCTGGCCGCAGCAGGCGAAATTCTGGGCATTGATGTTCACATTGTTATGCCCGCCGATGCCCCCAAGAACAAAATAGACAGTGCCCTTGCCCACGGCGCCGAAGTCAAACTCTGTGATGAATCTCAACCATCCAGAGAGGAGGCAGCTGCTGCGGAGGCCGTTAAACTCTCCCAACAGCATAACTACTCTCTTCTTCACCCTTTTGATGATGCCACCCTGATACAAGGTCAGTCCGCTGTCGCTATAGAAACTTCCGAACAGCTTGAGCAGCTTGGTGAGACTTGCCACTTTTTGTTATGTCCAACCGGTGGAGGCAGTCTGGTTGCAGGCTCAAGTATGGTCTTTAACACCGTCAACTACCCTGAAACTCAGGTACTGGCTATTGAACCGTCCGGATATGAAGGAATGACCTTGTCGATTGAACAAGGTCGTCGGGCCAGGGCAAATGGCAATCTCGTCAGCTCCTGTGACGCTCTTCAAGCCCTGAGCCCCGGTGAAACAAATCTCTTGATCGTACAGAATTCTGAGGTCGCAGGGCTGGCCGTTGATGAAGCGTTTGTAAATGAAGGCATTAGATTTGCTGCATTTAATATGAAACTTATCCTCGAACCCAGCGGCGCTATCGGACTCGGAGCACTGTTACAGCACTCAGAAAAGTTCAGAGAAAAGACAACCGTGATCATTGCCTCAGGAGGAAACATCGATATTGAAGAGTACGCCAGAATCATTCAACAATGACCCAATCCTGCTGTAAAAATCAGATATCACCTCATTAAAATAAGGCTTTAGAATCTGAAAAAAGCAGCTAAACAATCAATACTGCTGCAATGCCCGCTATTATGTAGAAAGCACCTGTAGATCTATCAAATATAGATTTGCTCTTTTCTGTTCTTAGAATAGGCTTTATGATTTTAGCTAGAAGACCGTAGAGTAATTTGCAAACTAAATCTACCAGCATCCAAGTCACAACAACAATTACAATTTGATCCAACAATGGTTTTTCTGATGAAATAAATTGAGGCAAGAAGGCCATGAAAAAGATAATATCTTTTGGATTACTTGCCCCTAAAAAAAATGATTTTTTAAATAAATTATTAAATTTTGGAGATTCGCCAGACTCAAAACCCGTTGTGCTTTCAGGTATTTTATTAATAGATCCTCTGATAGTCATAAATCCCAGATATACCAAATAAACTGCACCTAAAACCTTCAGCATCATAAATAAATGATCAGAAGCAGTAATTATGACGCCTAACCCAGTTGCGGACACAACTAAATACAAGGATGATGCAGCAGTTCCACCTAAAAAAGAGGGATATGATCTAATAATTCCATAACGCACAGAATTGGAAACCATCAACAAGGATAAAGGACCTGGTATCATAATGACCAGAAAAATTGAAACCAAGTATAAAACCCAAACTTCAAAACCCATTATTTTTCTCCTAAAACTATCAGAGTTTTTGTTAATAAATGCACAGCCTTTTCAACACCTGAATATTTTACATTCTCTTCAGAAACATGACTTGGCTTTTCAAAAAAAGGCAAAAATATCATAGCAATAGGAGTAATAATCCTACCTACTGTCAGCATAAAATCATTATTGCAACTCAGCTCATATGAGCGATTTATTAATATTGATGCTTTATGCATAGCATCTTTACGAAAGCCCAAAGGGACTGCCACTGCATGACCTGCTCTACCGGAAATTGTCAAAGTATAAGGGTCTGCACCCTGAATTGAGGTAACTATTCCAAGAGGTAGGCCTTTGCTGAACAGAACCCTGTTGAATATTTACTTCTCAAGAACCCATTAAATTATCTCTTAACAATTTTACTTATTCCAGCTAACTCATGAGACTTATTTACAACATTAATACCTGAAGAGCCTTTTTTATTAAAAAAGCTCTGCTCTGCTCTTTCATTATCAGGGATAAAACTTCGCTACTCATAAATCTTATGGTGATCTAAAAGCGAAGAAGCTTATCAAATCAACCTTTCCTGAGAGAACAGAATTCCATTATTATCGGCGTAGACATAACCCCCGGGTGCAAAATCAACACCATGAAAAGAGACCACCAGATTACTTTCACCCACCCCCTTTTTATCCGTTTTCATGGGATGACAACCCAGCGCCTGAACGCCCAATGACAAATCGGCAATGATATCGACATCCCTGATGCAGCCATAAATAATAATCCCTGCCCAACCGTTTTCAACGGCTCGCTCTGCCAGCATATCGCCCAGCATGGCTCTGCGCATGGACCCCCCGCCATCAACTACCAGCACCCTGCCCTCTCCTGGCTGACCTACCCACTCACGCACCAGGGAATTATCTTCAAAACATTTCAGGGTCACGACTTGCCCATGAAAAGCATTAACGCCACCAAAGTTTCTGAAACCAGATTCAGCAACGGAAACCTGTTCGGGAAATTCATCACAAAGATCAGGGGTAGTAAACCGGGTCATTCTTCTTTCCTTATTTTTACAGACAGGATCTGATGGCAAAAAGTCTACAGGAATCAGGAGAGTAAAGAAGACAAGGGAATTGAATAGTCAGTATAAACAGAGATGATGAAGCCCGCATTGCGAGCTTCATCTTTGCATCAAACTATTGAGATCCATTATCAGCAAGGTACAACCAGGTTTCCAGCACAGAGTCCGGATTCAGGGATACTGTCTCAATACCCTCCTCCATCAGCCACCTGGCGAAATCAGGGTGGTCACTGGGGCCCTGACCGCAAATACCTATGTACTTACCTTGCTTTCTACAAGCCTGAATAGCCATCGACAATAACTGCTTGATGGCCGGATTACGTTCATCAAAGAGATGGGCAATCAAGCCAGAATCCCGGTCCAGACCCAGAGTTAGCTGAGTCATATCATTGGAACCAATGGAGTAACCATCAAAGTACTGAAGGAAGTCCTCTGCCATCAACGCATTGGAAGGCAGCTCGCACATCATGATGACTCGCAGACCGTTTTCACCTCGTTTCAGACCCAACTTTTCCATGATGGTAGTCACCTGAGCTGCTTCGTTCGGCGTTCTAACAAATGGCACCATCAGCTCAACATTGGCCAGCCCCATTTCATCACGAACCCGCTTCATGGCCCGGCATTCCAGTTCAAAACAATCCTGAAAATCTTCAGAGATATAACGTGACGCTCCCCGGAAGCCCAGCATCGGGTTTTCTTCATGGGGCTCATAGAGATGGCCACCCAACAGATTGAAGTACTCATTGGACTTGAAGTCAGATAAGCGAACAATGACTTTTTCCGGAGCAAAGGCTGCGGCAATGGTAGAGACGCCTTCCACCAGCTTATCAACATAAAAGTCTACCGGACTGCCATAGCCTGAAATGCGCTCCCCCACCTGACGCTTCACATCCGCAGGCAGCCGCTCAAAATTCAGCAGGGCTTTGGGATGCACACCAATCATCTTGTTGATGATGAATTCAAGCCTGGCCAGACCTACTCCCTTATTTGGCAGTCGAGAGAAGCTGAAAGCACGGTCTGGATTTCCCACGTTCATCATCAGCTTAAAAGGCAGTTCCGGCATAACATCCAGATCTCTGACCTTATGTTCAAAGTTCAACAAGCCCTCATAAATAAAACCCGTATCACCTTCTGCACAGGAGACCGTTACCAAAGCACCTTCCCTGAGCCTGTAAGTCGCATCGCCGCAACCCACAACAGCAGGAATGCCCAGCTCACGCGCAATGATAGCCGCATGACAGGTTCTGCCACCCCGATTCGTCACGATGGCAGATGCCCGTTTCATCACCGGCTCCCAATCAGGATCAGTCATGTCAGTAACCAGCACATCGCCTTGCTGAACCTTGTCCATCTCATCAATATCTTCAATCAGACGAACCTTGCCCTGACCGATTTTCTGACCAATACTGCGACCTTCAACCAGCAATTCCCCCTTCTCTCTAAGGATGTAACTTTCCAGTTTTCTGCCACTATTCTGGCTTTGCACGGTTTCAGGGCGAGCCTGCACAATATAGAGTTGCTGATCATCACCATCTTTAGCCCACTCGACATCCATTGGGCAGCCGTAATGCGCTTCAATAGCCATGGCCTGACGGCACAATTCGGTGGCGTCCTCATCGCTGATAGAAAACTGCCCTCTGGCATCCAGATCCACATCAACTGTTTCTACCGAACGCCCTGCAGAACCGCCCCGGCCGTATACCATCTTAATCGCCTTGCTGCCCAGAGTACGTCTCAAAACACCAGGGCGTCCGGCTCTGACTGCAGGCTTGTAGACGTAAAATTCATCCGGATTGACGGCACCCTGTACGACCGTCTCCCCCAAACCGTAAGAAGCCGTAATAAATACAGCCTGATCAAAACCAGACTCAGTATCCAGAGTAAAGAGAACCCCGGAAGAACCGGTCTCGCTGCGTACCATTCTCTGAATACCGGCAGACAGCGCCACATTCCTGTGATCAAAGCCCTGATGAACACGGTAAGCAATAGCTCGGTCATTAAAAAGTGAAGCAAACACTTCGCGAACAGCTACCAATACGTTTTCTGCGCCGCGAATATTCAGGAAAGTCTCTTGTTGACCAGCAAAAGAGGCGTCTGGAAGGTCTTCCGCCGTTGCCGAGGAGCGAACCGCCACTGGCAGATCATCATCTCCGGAAAGAGACTGGTAAGCTTTGATAATGGACTCTTCCAGTTCCGGCCTGAAAGGCTCATCCATAATCCAGCGACGTATTTTTGCACCAGCCGTGGTCAGTGCCCTGATATCATTGATATCCAGGTCATCCAGAAGGCTATGAATTCTTTGATACAGTCCATTGCCATCGAGAAAGTCCCGATAAGCCTCTGCCGTTGTTGCAAAACCACCAGGGACTTTTACCCCGACTTTGCTCAAACCACTGATCATCTCGCCCAGAGAGGCGTTCTTCCCGCCTACTTTTTCGACGTCACCCATGCCCAGAGTTTCCAGGCCCACTACAAAATTATTCAAAGCAGCATTCCCCGCTCTTTTCTATCTGCTTATGGCTGTTTCGGCTAGCCAGGTGCGCTTGTATGCTTATGGCCGGCGCTTGGCTTTCTTGTACAAAAGACAACCGTCTGATATACCAAATTCAGTCCAGCCTATCGCTTCCGTGTTTCGGCAGGTACACTATGTTAGATTTTGTTATAAAATGAAATACCTTGAAGGAAAAAAAGTGAAAAGAACGGCAATTTTTGTTTCAGACGGTACCGGAATCACTGCAGAGTCGTTCGGACAGAGCCTCCTCGCGCAATTTGAAGGTCATGAGTTTCAACACGTTACCTTCCCTTATATAGATTCAACTGAAAAAACCATTCAGCTGATTGAGAAGATTCACAGTATTCACAAAGAAGAACAAATTAGACCTGTCGTCTTCATGACAGTACTGAATGAAGACGTTAGTCGCATACTCCACACGAGTGGTGCCTATATAATAGACCTCTTCCAAACTTTTCTACCGGGCCTTGAGCATGAGTTTGGTCAACACCCTCTCTATAGAACAGGCAAGAAACGTTCCACAACTCACAGCCACAGTTACCACCGACGTATAGAAGCCGTTCAATTTGCTCTTGATAATGATGACGGAGCAAAAACAAGAAATTATGACAAAGCGGATATTATTCTGCTGGGAGCATCCAGAAGTGGCAAAACTCCGTCCTGCATTTACCTGGGTCTGCAGTTTGGTATCTTTGCAGCGAACTATCCCATCACAGAAGAAGATCTGGATGAACCACTCAGGCTTCCCAAACCCTTGCAACCACACAGGGACAAACTATTCGGACTGACGATACACCCCGGCCGACTGGCTGGTATTCGTAACGAGAGACGCCCGAACTCACGTTATTCGTCCAGTCAGCAATGTCAGTTTGAAATCCACACGATTGAGCGGATTTATCGCAAGGAGCGTATTCCCTATATCAACAGTACTGATTACTCCGTTGAAGAAATTTCTACTCGTATCATGGATCTTGCTCAACTGAAACGACGACTGAAGTAGTATTTAACGGACTCACGAATTTAAAAAGAATCTCCGGGGATCTTTACCCAGCCTTCCATGAGAACTCGGGCACTGCGACTCATAATGGCTTTTTTCGCCCTCCACTCTCCGTTTTCCAAGACAGGTTCGGCTCCAACACGCAGAATTCCGGAAGGGTGTCCGAAACGAACCCTTTTATGTTCACCGCCACCTGCCGCCAGGTTCACCAGTGTTCCGGGAATAGCAGCAGCAATACCGATGGCTACCGCAGCGGTACCCATCATCGCGTGGTGAAGCTTACCCATAGACAAGGCTCTCACTAACAGATCAATATCATCCATTTTGATCTCTTTACCACTGGATGCGGTATAAGGGGTGGGCTTAGCCACAAAGGCTATCTTGGGAGTGTGCTGACGTTGCGCAGCTTCATCTATATGGTCAATGAGCCCCATCTTAACCGCAGCATGAGCGCGAATAGTTTCAAAACGAGCCAGCGCCTCTTGGTCGCCATTTATGGCCTCCTGCAACTCGGTTCCGGTATAGCCCAACTCCTGCGCATTCAGGAAAACAGTTGGAATACCCGCATTAATCAGCGTCACTTTTAGCCTCGCACACTCCACAACATGAGTAGGAACTTCCAGATCATCGATCAGGTTACCCGTTGGAAACATAGCCCCTTCGTCGTCTGCTGGATCAAGAAACTCCACCTGAACTTCTGCCGCCGGGAAAGTGACACCATCCAGCTCAAAGTCTCCAGTTTCCTGGACCTCTCCGTTAGTGATGGGCACATAAGCAACGATGGTCTTTTTGATGTTGGCCTGCCAGATGCGCACTACAGAAACACCATTTACAGGTACACGAACGGGATCAACCAGACCTTTACTGATTGCAAACGCACCGACAGCAGCGGTCAGGTTGCCACAATTACCACTCCAGTCTACAAAGGGCTTATCAATGGAAACCTGACCAAACAGGTAATCAACATCGTGATCCGGCTGGCTGCTTTTCGACAAAATGACAGTTTTACTGGTGCTTGAAGTAGCCCCCCCCATACCGTCAGTATGCTTCCCGTAGGGGTCAGGGCTACCAATCACACGCAACAACAGGTTGTCCCGGACTTCGCCGGCAACCTGTGCGCGCTCAGGCAGATCTTCCAGACTAAAGAAAACGCCTTTACTGGTGCCGCCTCTAATATAACTAGCGGGCACCTTGATCTGAGGCTCATGCGACATTCTTATTTGCCCTCCAGAAAGTCCTTGGCAAATCGTTGCAGTACACCACCAGCAGCGTATACAGACACTTCTTCTTCCGTATCAAGACGACAAATGACGGGCACTTCCAACCTTTTTCCATTGGCACGGTGAATCAGCAGCGTCAGGTTCGCTAGTGGCCTACGCCTGCCGACTACATCATAGGTTTCAGTACCATCCAGACCCAGAGTCTTTCGGGTGGTGCCATCCTTGAATTCCAGCGGCAGAACCCCCATACCCACCAGATTGGTTCTATGGATACGTTCAAAACCTTCAGCCACGATGACTTCAACACCGGCTAGACGTACACCTTTCGCAGCCCAATCACGGGATGACCCCTGACCATAATCGGCACCTGCAACAATAATCAGTGGCTGCTTGCGGTTCATGTAGGTTTCAATCGCTTCCCACATTCGGGTTTCTTTACCTTCAGGCTCAATACGGGCCAGAGAACCCTGTTTCACTGCTCCCCTGTCATCGAGGCACATTTCGTTCAGCAGTTTAGGGTTGGCAAAAGTCGCTCGCTGTGCGGTTAGATGGTCACCACGATGTGTGGCATAAGAGTTGAAATCCTCTTCAGGCAATCCCATTTTCGAAAGATATTCACCCGCAGCAGAAGTTGCCAGGATGGCATTTGATGGTGACAGGTGATCGGTAGTAATGTTGTCACCCAAGAGAGCCAGAAGGCGCATGCCTTTCAAAGTTCGCTCTCCGGCCAGAGCTCCTTCCCAGTATGGAGGACGCCGTATGTAGGTACTCATTGGACGCCAGTCGTAAAGAGGACTCTTGGCTTCTTCTGTCATACCCAAGTCAAACATGGGGATGTAAACTTCGTTGAACTGCTCAGGTTTCACATACTCAGCAACGATCTCATCGATCTCTTCATCACTTGGCCAAATGTCTTTCAGTGTGACAGCATTACCCTCTTTATCCGTACCGAGTATATCTTTTTCTATATCAAAACGTACGGTACCGGCAATGGCATAAGCGACTACCAGAGGCGGAGAAGCAAGGAAAGCCTGCTTGGCATAAGGGTGAATACGGCCGTCAAAGTTGCGGTTACCGGATAATACTGCTGTAGAATAGAGGTCGCGATCAATCAATTCTTTCTGAATGTCCGGGTCCAGGGCACCACTCATACCGTTACAAGTCGTACAGGCATAACCGACAATCCCAAAACCCAGTTTCTCCAACTCAGGTAATAATCCTGAGGCTTGAAGGTAAAGCCTCGCAACTTTGGAGCCTGGCGCAAAAGAGGATTTAACCCAGGGCTTACGAACCAGACCGAGCTTATTGGCCTTGCGAGCAATAAGGCCTGCAGCCACAACATTTCGAGGATTACTGGTATTGGTACAGCTGGTGATGGCAGCAATAATCACAGCACCATCGGGTAGAAGACCTGCTTTTTCTTGGGTCTGAGCTTTATCCAGATCGACAGCAATGCCGCGCTCAGCCAGTTCCGAGGTGGGCAAACGACGATGCGGGCTGGATGGCCCCGCCATGTTTCGAACAACACTGGACAAATCAAACGTGAGTACACGCTCGTACTCAGCCGTTTTCAGATCATCTGCCCAGAGGCCGCTGACCTTGGCATAATTTTCAACCAGCGCCACCTGCTCCGGCTTGCGCCCAGTCAGCTTCAGATAATCGATGGTTTGCTCATCAATGTAAAACATGCCCGCGGAAGCACCAAACTCCGGTGTCATGTTGGAAATAGTGGCACGGTCACCAATGGTCAGATCTGCAGCACCTTCACCAAAGAACTCGAGGTAAGAAGAAACAACACGTTCTTTTCGCAAAAACTCTGTAATGGCCAGAACAATATCGGTTGCTGTCATACCAGGTTGACACTTGCCTACCAGCTCAACACCAATAATCTCTGGAAGACGCATCATGGAAGGACGCCCAAGCATAACCGTTTCAGCTTCCAGCCCACCTACACCCATCGCAATAACACCCAGCGCGTCGATATGGGGCGTATGGCTGTCAGTGCCAACACAAGTATCCGGATAAGCGACACCTTCACGGACCTGAATAACCGGAGACATTTTCTCCAGATTAATCTGGTGCATGATACCGTTACCCGCCGGGATAACATCAACATTTTTAAAGGCCGTTTTGGTCCACTCAATAAAGTGAAAACGATCCTCATTACGACGATTTTCAATGGCACGGTTCTTTTCAAAAGCCAGGGGGTCAGAACCACCGGACTCTACAGCCAGTGAGTGATCAACAATCAACTGTGTTGGAACAACTGGATTGACCTCGGAAGGGTCCCCCCCCCTGCTCAGCAATCGCATCACGCAGGCCAGCCAGATCAACCAGAGCTGTTTGACCGAGAATATCATGACACACGACACGAGCAGGATACCAGGGAAAGTCCTGATCGCGCTTGCGTTCTATGATCTGCTTGAGGGCCTCTGTCAAGATTGCAGGATTACAGCGACGAACGAGCTGCTCAGCCAGAACGCGAGAGGTGTATGGCAGCCTTGCGTAGGCACCAGTCTGAATGGCTTCGATGGCTGCACGAGTGTCGAAATAGTCCAGTCGGGTGCCCGGTAATGGTTTGCGATATGCACTGTTCATAACATCAGTCCTTCAGTTTTATGGACGATCTTTGATCGCCACCCAGTCAACACTTTCTGGACCGGTGTAGTCCGCAGAAGGACGAATAATACGATTATTAGCACGCTGCTCCATGACGTGTGCAGTCCAACCAGAAACACGTGAACAAACAAAGATCGGTGTAAACAGTTTGGTTGGAATGCCCATGAAGTGATAGGCAGAAGCGTGGAAGAAATCAGCATTACAGAACAATTTCTTTTCACGCCACATGACCGCCTCAACACGCTCGGAAACAGCATACAGGTATTCATCAACTGAATGCTCAGACAGTTTCTTTGACCACTCTTTAATAATATCGTTACGAGGGTCAGACTCACGGTAAATCGCGTGACCGAAGCCCATAATTTTTTCTTTACGAGCCAGCATGGTCATAATGTTCTGCTCCGCTTCATCGGCAGAGCGCCAGTTCTCAATCATTGCCATAGCTGCCTCGTTTGCACCGCCATGTAAAGGTCCACGCAGTGAGCCGATTGCAGCGGTTACACAGCTGTGAACATCAGAGAGAGTGGAAGCACAAACTCGGCCGGTGAAGGTAGAAGCATTAAATTCATGCTCAGCATAAAGGATCAGGGAGGCATGCATTACCTCTATATGCAGAGGTTCCGGCTTCCTGTTATGCAAGGTCCACAGAAACTGCTCAGCAATGGAGTCTGCTTCAGTATCAACATTAATTCGGATGCCGTTGTGACTGAAGTTGAACCAGTAGTTAATCATGCCCGGGAAGAGGGCCAGCATACGGTCAATGTGATCCAGCTGTTCGGAGAAATCCTGCTCAGTTTCCAGATTACCCAGCATTGAACAACCGGTGCGCATAACGTCCATTGGGTGTGCACCGGCAGGGATCTCTTCCAATACGATCTTCAGGGCATCGGGCAGTGAACGCATACTTTTCAGACGGTTTTTGTAAGCATCAAGCTCGGTCTGATTCGGCAGCTTGCCATAAAGTAACAGATAAACGACTTCTTCAAACTCTGCTTTATCAGCCAGCTCCTTGATATCATAGCCACGATAAGTCAGACCAGAACCGGTTTTACCAACGGTACACAGTGCGGTTTCACCAGCAGACTGACCACGCAGGCCGGCGCCGCCCGATTTCTTATTGGAAAGCATCTTTTCTGCCATGATCGTTCTCCGTTTTTCTTATTGAATGAGTGTTACGGTTAAGGATTAAGAAACTCTTGGGTCTTAACCAGACGCTCACGTTCCTGAAACGTCATCATGTCATCGGCAATCGCACCACTGTTGCCATCACGCTTGATGACTTCAAGCACTTCACGCATCGCGGTCACTGCCGCTCGTTGAAGATCAGACGGAATGATGATGAGCTGATAACCCATTGCCTTCAGAGCTTCTGTAGGTACCAATGGTGTCTTGCCACTGTAAAACATATTGATCAGTTTCGGACCAGTTACCTGTCTGGCAATCTCTTCAATCTGCTTAATAGTCTGAGGCGCTTCAACAAACAACATATCCGCTCCAGCTTCAACATACGCCCTGGCTCGTTCGATCGCATCGCCAAAGCCGGTTACTGCAATAGCATCCGTTCTTGCTATGACAGTGACATTACCGGCGTACCTGGCAGCAACGGACACTTTCTTGCACATCTCATCGATGGAAACCAGGGACTTGCCATCCAGATGCCCGCAGCGCTTTGGAAATTCCTGATCTTCCAGATGAAAGCCACACACGCCGGCGTTTCTGAACAGTTTTACGGTGCGCTTGACATTAACTTCGTTTCCAAAACCGGTATCCGCATCGGCAATCACAGGAAGTGAAGTGGCTTCACAGATTTGACGAACGCGATCGACCACTTCAGTTAACGTCAGCAGACCAATATCAGGCACACCTGTGCTTCTCGCTATAGCACCACCACTTCCGTATAAGGCAGAGAAACCCGCCTCCTCACCCAGACGGGCAGAGATACCATCGTATACGCCGGGCGCGGTAACAATGCCTTCTTTAGCAATCAGTCGATTAAGCGCGTTGTTTTTATCAGTCATTTGACTTCCTCTTCTTATCCAGAAAAACGTTTCGCCCCCCTGAGGTCAGGGTTACTTCATTTGCTAATGCTGGTGACCGGAGTCGATGCATTGTTCAATTTCTTTTCTGGCCCGGGCAATATGGCGGCGCATTAATATTTCGGCCAGTTCACCATCACGCTCTTTCAGAGCCCTGAAGATCATCTGATGCTCAGTCAACGCTTCCTCAGGACGAGCAGGACGACCTGACGTTTTCCGGTACATTTGAATCAGATAATAGAGCTCATCACAGAGCGATCGGATCAGCCTTTGGTTGCAGGAGCCGTTGATCACACGATAATGAAAATCCAGATCGCCTTCTTGATCAATGTATGACTGACCATTCTGCTCATGAATATGGCTGGCGTGTGTTTTCAGCAGTGATTCGAGATCCAGCAGCTGCTGATCGGACATATGGATCGCTGCGAGACGAGCAGCCATACCCTCAAGCGCCTCCCGAATAGCAAAAATTTCTGACAAGTCACTCTGGTTAAGGGTGACTACCGTGGCGCCTACATGAGGCGCACGAACAACAAGACCGGTACCTTCAAGCTTCAAAAGAGCCTCGCGAAGAGGACCACGCCCGACTCCGTACTTTCTTGAGAGCTCTGGTTCAGAGATCCGGCAACCCTGACTTAAGCGACCCGAAATAATATCTCCGATCAGCAGGCCCGCAACTTCTTGCGCCTGAGTGCCGACACGAACCGGGTCATTGTTTCTGAGCGTTTCAGTCATAATAATTGTTTACAATATTCTTTTTTAAAGCCATTTATACATCAGTCAAGCTTTAATATACAGACTATTGTTAACAATCCAGTAATTGGCAAATATTCTTGCCAGAGAAATTGCTTCTAAATCAACTAAAACTGCTTTCTGAGAGCCCGACTCGCCTCTTAAAAGCACTCCTGAACAATAAAACAGCAGAAAAGTCCGTAGCGCCGACAACACTCTGAAGGTAGAATGCGCGTCTGATCTGACCCGGGATTTTCATGCCTTCTATGAAAGAGCTATTCATCGTTGAACTGGAGTACATGAGTGACTCCAGCCCTTATTTCGAGCTTTTTACCGCGCAACCCTGGGCCTGTTATCTTGACAGCTGTTCTCCCTCTTTCACAAAAGAGCAACACAATCGCTATGACATTATCACGGCTGACCCCTGGGCCGTTGTTACTGTTGACGGCAATTACCACACTAAGACCATCAATCGTCTATCCGGCGAAAGTCGGATTCAGAGTGATCAATCCCCGTTCAAGATTCTGAATGATTTACTGGCCACCATGTCAAAAGTGGAGCATCCTGATTTACCCTTCACGGGTGGTGCACTGGGATTCTGGGGTTATGAACTATGTGGCTTGACCGAGCCAGAAAAAATTCAGCCGCGACAGCTGGAAGTGCCTTTAATGAGTGTAGGCCTCTACCACTGGGCCATTATTTCCGATCACCAACAGCAAAAAACCATTTTTTTCAGTCACCCTGATATGCCAGACAATGACCAGAAAAGCATTGTTGCTCGCATTCATAACAAAGCAAAGCCCGAGAGTGCGGCGCCATTCCAACTGCAGGAAAAATTTTCTACCACCATCAATGAAGCAGAGTATGAATCGGCCTTTAAGAAAGTGCAGGACTACATACTTGCCGGTGATACCTATGAAGTCAATTTGACTCAGGAATTCACCAGTCGATATCATGGCGATTGCTGGCAGGCCTACAAATATCTCAGAAAAGTCAGTCCCGCGCCCTATTCTGCTTACCTCTCCCATCTTGATGTTACTGTCCTGAGTCACTCGCCGGAGCGATTTATAAAAGTGACTGATTCCAAGGTAGAAACTCGCCCCATAAAAGGTACAAGACCTCGTGGTAAAACACCTGAAGAAGATCTCGCCCACGCTGAAGAATTACTGGCCAGCGAAAAAGATCGCTCTGAGAACCTGATGATTGTTGACCTTCTGAGAAATGATCTTGGTAAAGTCTGCAAACCCGGAAGCATTAACGTTCCAAGACTGTTTGAACTGGAAAGTTATGCTAATGTCCATCATTTGGTCAGCACAGTGACCGGTGAACTCAGTCAGGAACACAGCATTCTTGAGTTGATGGAATCTGCCTTCCCGGGCGGTTCAGTCACCGGTGCACCTAAAATCAGATCCATGGAAATCATTCGTGAACTTGAAGCTGTTGCCAGGAATGTATACTGCGGAGCAATAGGCTATATCAGCTGCAACGACAGGATGGATACCAGCATTACCATCCGAACTCTGGTTGCCCAGAATCAAAAACTTCACTGCTGGGGTGGAGGAGCCATTGTTGCAGATTCAGACTGCCATCAAGAGTATCAGGAATCCATAACCAAGGTTAAAAACCTGATGACAGCTCTCGAGACTTTCTGCAGGTAAAGAACTATGGGCGAAGAAAAAACAGCATTTTCGTAATAAAATAAACCGCAAGCCACCTACAGGAGACTCTTGATGAAGATCACCATGGTCAAAAAAATAATGGCAGATGGCAGCCCCTGCAAAAAATGCAGCGAAGTTTTGGAGCGGCTCGAAAGCTCCGGCCACTTTGGGAAAATTGACCAGGTGATCTTCATCAAGAGTCTCCTGTAGGT
>NZ_JAHHPQ010000321.1:0-1505 GCF_024606245.1 Endozoicomonas sp. SESOKO2 | reverse complement strand
CCTCGAAAAAAGCGTTTAGCTGCTCCAGCGACCAGTTCTTGATCATAAAACCGTTACCGATGAGACTGAATTCCGGTTTTGGCAATGTCATGGTTCCACTACCGGAAAGTATCGTCAGCTGTTGCTTTTCAAACTTATACTCAGGTACCTGTTCAAGCTCAATCAGCATGGCGGCTATAAAGAGCCACAGCCGCTTCTGTCCTTCCATGACCGCATCACCTTTGATAACCACCCCTTTGCCACCGGTGCCGGCCACCTGCGATGAAAAGCAAAGGTTCGGTATCTGTTGGTGGTCAGTCAGGTAATGGTGTGCCAGCAGCAGCCCTTCCAATATAAGCTCCTGTTCTTTTACCTGAAGGGCATTGGAGGTCTGTCGGGCAATACAGGCCTCCAGAAAATCCTGCATTTTTTGTGGCTTGAATGTCTGGTGTATCCGGTACAGTTGGTGAGTCCCGGGGACAGTGTCGAAGAAGCTGTCGAGCTTTTGGGCAAAGTCTGAGCGCTTGGCCTCTGGCTGCAACCAGATAAGCTCCAGCATCATTGCTTTACTTCGTTTCAGGGGGTATCGCTGACCAAGTCTTTCCCGAAGTGGCTTCAATGCCTCCCATTGCTCTTTGTTCGGGGCAGGACTCAGGTTTTTGCACACTCTGATGTACTCCAGACACTCGGGTTCAGGAAGCTTCGTCAGGGCAAGCTTTATGGTTTCCAAGGGGGCGGAAAGGGAGAGTGCCTTAGTGAGCAAGTCTTGGTCTTGCGGTTTTTCATTTTTCCTTTTCAGCCAGAAATGTACGCCTGCACCACCATGGTTGTAAAGCGTCGGTATCAACGATCTCAGCGCAGAAAGTACTTGGGTTCTTTCATTGTGGGCGTTTGTGAAAGCGGTCAGGTATTGTTCAAACTCTGCCATCGTCATACGCCATTTGTTAGGAGCAGAACAGAACAGCGCCAGGACTTTCATGGTCTGTGCAATGGTTATACGCCACTTTTTAGGAGCCGAACTGAACAGCGGCAATGAGTTCATTGCATCGTCTTCTTCCTGCTCATCATCGGAGTCATCAATGTCGTAGTCAATGTCTCCGGAGAGTTCCAGAAGATCTGGAAGGCGTAAGCGAAATAACCTCTCATTGGCTGCCAACTCCCTATGCCCGGGTAACCCGGACTTGCATAACACTCGGCTGGCCATCTTCAGGAAAAGCTTCTTGTCACCCCGGGGCAGCCATTGAACAAAGGCTATTACGTCCGCCTCTACCGGGAAGCCTTTACCATAATACGCGGCGGCAACGTGTCCAAGCAGCTCCCGGTGGACTGGTTTGTCTTTAACAGCAGCATCCTGACCTGGCTGCCAGCCCTCTTTCAGGCAGGGCATAGTAATGAAGGCTTTCACTTGCTCCCTGGTCGGGAAGCCCAGACGATAATTCATGTAGATGATGTGCATGAATAGTTTCCGGTCGATCGGGCTGTCTTTAACGGCCTCGTCGCAGCCCGGCTGCCAACCCACTTTCAGG
>NZ_JAHHPQ010000320.1:0-10721 GCF_024606245.1 Endozoicomonas sp. SESOKO2 | reverse complement strand
CGGGCGATCAGCCCCCTGAACTGCAACGTCTGGGTCAATCACTCTTTGTCAATGATGAGGCTCTTCTGGCGGCTGCCGCCTCTGCCTACATCCAGGTTCATGTCCTGGAAGAGGATTTACAACAGCAGGCGCTGAACGAACTATTGGCACACAACAAACCTGTCGGCTATGTTGTACATGTCGAGGATGACACACAGGTTTATCCTGTGCCTGCGGGTTACCCAAAGTTGGAAATAACAGAAGCTCCGGGAGAGGATATTGTTTTTCATGGTCAGATGCACAATCCGGGTGACGTCGCTCTTGTAGAAAACCTCTACAAACTCTGGGCAATAGCTGGGGTTAATAACCCCGCCCCTGCTGTCATAACATGGCTTCTCAGATATAAGATAAAAAACTACGAGTTCATCATTCGAAGCAGGCAGATGTCACTGCTGGAGGAGATTGTTGCGCGGCACGATGCTGGCATTGATAAAGATCAACCCACGATGCTTTCAGACGAAGACAAACTGGCGGTGCGTTCGCTTGCATACTACGAATCCCTTCAGCAGGCCTTGGCTCTGGCTACTCCAGATAACCCATGTGAACCAAGTGAATTTGAGTTCACACTGGAACACATCAGAGTCGCTTCATTAGTCATCACACCAACCCGGTTGCATAAGCAACTCGCAAAATACTTCAGCTTCAAGCCCGTGCTTAGAAATCTTCTGATGAACCCGCACTTTTTTCAGAATATTCGCAAAGTGATACCCGTTATCGGCGATATCAAACCAGCGGAGATCGATCCCGGAGTAGACGAAGAGTTTACTGCCAGAGTCATGACCGACATGGCCAGACAGCTGCTTGAGTTATCCGGAAACCTGGAGGAACTGCGGGCAAAACATGCCAGACCGGGCATCAGAACAGAAGCTGAAACAATAGCTGCGACCAAAGCTCTCGTTGCAACCATTGCCGCACATTTAAGCATTGAGGATTTTGATGACAATACAGATATTGACGATCAGCAAGAACGCCTGATTCAAAAACTGGAAACAATGAATGCTGAAGCGCAGAGTCTGCGTCAACAACTTAAGACTATGAGCATTCAACTCGATCAGGAAGATATTTACACCGATATTAGAAAAGGTGTCCTGGCTCAGGTTCTTGGTATTGATCCGAACGACAAGACCGCACTATCAGACCGCTCTGCCGTGGAGTCAGCTGTATATCACAAACTTATCAAGCTTAAATTTCTGGACACCTATGTGGATTACATAAGAACAGGCCACTCCGAAGTGATGCCTGAAGTCCTTGAGACATTGAGTGACGTGGAAAAAGCCCTTCAGATGAAAGCCCCTGATGAAAACGATGATGTGTACCTTCGTCGCCAAAGCATTTCTGAAGAGCTGCAGGAGTTCATCGCAAAAGCCAGACAACGGTCAGAGAAAAAGGCCCTTGACATACTGAAAGACATAGAAGGAATACTCGACATCAAAGTCAATGAAGAAGATGACAAAACAACAAGACTTATCAGGGTCCGAAGAATGTTTGACGGCGATGATCTCACAGATCATATGCTGGATAAGATAGATAACACCCTCTGGGCAGATGAAAACGCAGCTCTGGTCGGGAAAGGTCTTAAACTCGCCAGGCTTCTTGCGCATCTTCACTATAAAGTCGGAGGCCCTGAACCGGATAAGCAAGACAGAGAACAACAGACAGATCCGCTGGCAGAAGTAGAAGAAACACTCAACATCGCCTATGGAAAACGGAAGGACAGAGCAGCAAGACTTGCCATGGTTCTTAAAATAATGAACCACAATGACGCCGGAGAATACCTGCTGGGTGAGATAGAACAGGCCCTCTGGAAAGAAGACAGCAAAACGCTTGACGAGAGGGGTCTCAGACTCAGGAAGCTTGATGCGAGTCTTACTTATAAAGTCGAAGAACCGTACCACGATCAGCAGGTCAGAAAACGACAGACACGTTTGATTGCAGCCGTAGAGCACCAACTGAATATCCACCCTCTTGATTACGTTGCGGCTGTACAAAAAGTCAAGGCTTTCACAGCGAAACTGGCCAGTGATCTAATGATGAACTTTGACGAGGGTGCCAGCCTGTCTGACCGGAAGGATGCTTTAATAACCAGAATTCAGGCATTTCGGGATGAAGTCAACGAAGTCTATGAAGATGAAACAGTCAGGAGAGCGCGGAACAACGAGATAGCTCGTCAACTCAACATGGAAGACTATAAGGATGATGCCACTATAAACGACCAAAATAGTCGAATTAAAGCAAAACTCCAACAGCTGGACGAGGAAGTTATCAACACGATTCAGTCAGACGTTAATACGCGTATCACGGTCATTGAGAACGAGCTTGACAGGCATATGACACGCCTGGGGCCCAAGCCCCGATACGTCCTTGATCGTGAGGCAACCACAGCCAGACAAGCATTAGAAAAAGCTGAAAGTGAGTTGGTGACTGCTTATCGAAAGAATCGGGAACAGCCACGTCTGGAAGCAGCAATTGAAGCCAGGAAAGCAGACATTGAGAGAATGAAGTATGTCCTGAAGGCTGCCGAGCAAGCCGTCGAAAATGATGACGGTCCCTTCCAGTACACGCCGAGACAGGTAAAAGTTCTGACCGATATGCATGACTTCATCTATCAGCACGCTCTCAAGAAGCAGGCTCTGGAAGCTGCAATGGGTCTGGCAGCATCTGCAGCGAAAAGCGGTAAGGTCCCCCCCCTCCTTTCGACTTTCGATTTTGACGATGAATTTGCGCCCATTCGCCTGCAGGCAGCGGTCGGAAAAGATCTGACATTTCATCAGGCCAGTCGGATTGCAAGAGTCTTCAGGAACCTGATGAGGAGTTTCCCTCCCCACTCTTCCGAGCTTGTAGATGATCAGCCTCAGAGTATCCTGGAAGAGGTCCAGATTCTGGTGCAGAGAGTCAGAAATGAGATGGGTAAAGGGGCACTTCAATACGACGAAGTCATTAACGGCATGGGCAAAATAGCCATTCACTTCGTCAAGTATGAAGAAGATGACCTGAAAAGCTTCCTGGAATACCTGGCTACCCGTTCTGCCAGTGGTAACAAGATAATAGCTCTTCTGCATGAAGGTCTGATCAGCAAGGTTGAACTTGAGAATTACATAAAGGCCGTCAGAGGTGTTGATGGTTATCAGACAGTGGCTGAGTTTGAACACTTCCTTGGTTATATACACGGTGTCAAGGTGCCAGAGTTCAGGAAGGTTGTCCAGATGCTGTCCGATGAGGGTGCTGAGCAATTCATGCGGATTGCTTTTGCTCCTGTGACTGTGACCGCAACTGGCCCGGCGGGTATGAAAGAGTCTGTTGCCGGCATGAAAGAGTTCGCAGCAGCTATCATCGCCAACTACGTGCTTGATGATATTGCCTTTGAAAATGGCCGCAGGACGGCAGCATTTCTGGCCAACGTTCAGGATACCCTGGCACCTTATGCCAATGCGGCTGGCCTGTCTGAATCAGACCTGATCCAGGCTATCCATGACACATTGATGCAGGTTCATGCCGAAGCAGTTGAGCGACAGCTGCATGATTACTGGATCAAACCTTCAGCTTTTCTGGTACAGGCGGTCACCTGGTACTACTCCAGCTACAAACCCCTACTGGTGACCCGGACCGCCCTGGAGGCTGCCAAAACTTCCCTCTCAAATATTGCGTTCCTTTACCTTCTGGACCTGACCAACAGGGGTGATTACACGCACAGGATGCTGACACCTTTCCAGCACTGGCTGGAACGCTTTGGCGTTGATCTTGACCGAACCGACCAATATGCCTACCACAGCGGAATTGAAAAAATCTCCGAAGTGGGTGGGCTGGCCATGCCATTGGGCAAGGCCGCTTCCTCAGTCATTCTGCTGAGAACCGGCTCTATGCTGTTTGCCAGACAGTGCCATGCCAATCCTCAGATGTATCGCAGCATTTTTCGTCTGGTGCCCGAAATAGTCAAATCCATGGGTTCCGGACAAGGGGTTCAGATACCGCTGCTGCACAGGATCACCCCCGAAAAAGTGAAAACCCTGGCCTCAGCCACAGCCGGTCTGGTGCTGGGCCCGGTAGCCACGGCCGGAGCATACGCCCAGGGTCTGATATCCGGGTTTACCTATGCTCAAACCTTCGGGTTCGCTCTGGCGTCGAGTCTCACTTTCGACTTCTTTATGAACGACAATAAGATGCTCACCCAATGGCTGGGTGGCCCCCTGGGTCGAAGCCTTGACAAGATCAATCGCTGGCGAGGCACGGGTGAAACGGAAGCTGACTATGTGAAACGTACTGCCATTGCCACGCCTCAGCGCTTCAATGAAACAAATGAAGAGTATGCCAACCGTGTTAAAGCAGACAACGTGATGTTCGGCTGGACGCGGAACGAGCATTATCAGCAGTTCCGTGAACGACGTGATCAGACCATGAAGATGTATAAGCATGGCTGGGAGAAATACTTCAGGGACAATGTGCCTAAATGGTCATTCTCCCATACAGAAAGTATTCCTTACTCTTACACCCTGGGTACCTTCTTCGAATGACAACATGTTCATGATAAGAGAAATACGCCTCAATCAAGCTTTCTATCCACGGCCATGAAACCAACACAGGCTGGTCTTGAGGCCTTCGATCTTGATGAAGCTCCGGGTAATAACTATAAGAATACCCACGGCGAACTTTGATATCAGGGACCAATAGGTCCCCCCATCATCGCCACCCAAAAGAAGCCAGTATGGAGAGGGATTCATACAGCTTTCTTTTGATCAGGCTACCGATTAACCCTTATCAGAAGGTATGAATGAATGTATTCCTTGCGTGAAAAAACAGTTCGAATGAATAACTCTCAGATAAACTCAGAAAAAGAGACACTTAACTGGCTGACTGACACTCTCTATGCCCTCGGGAAGCCAGAGCTATTAAAGTGTATATCTGTCAGAAAACTCTACTCTTCTGCTGTTCCGGCGGCCTCGTTCATGGCCATATTACTGGCGTTGGGCTTTGCCACTGTGAACCATGCAGACTGGAGTGATGCAGAGGAGGACGGCGATCAACCTTTCACTGAACAGTTCATAAATGAAGATGATGATTCAGGGATTCCGGAACCGGCTCCCGATGAACCGGACCTTGATGAAATGGAAGATCAGGGGGAGCTGGAAGGTTACGACCCCGAAGAGGCAGATTAGCTCCGGCTCCGACCCGGAGATTTTGTGTAAGAGCTCAAAACCTCTGGTGTGCACTGGGTTCTGGACAATTCAGTTGTCCTTTTTGAACTGAAGAGCGACCGAATTCATACAGTATCTCAACCCTGTGGGCTCAGGCCCGTCTGGGAATACATGCCCCAGATGCGCGTTGCAGGCAGAGCACACCACTTCTATCCGGTCCATACCCAGACTTTTGTCTTCAATGTATTTTACCGCCTCTTTATCCACTACTTCCCAGAAGCTGGGCCAACCACAACCTGCATCAAATTTAGTAGTGGATTCGAACAATATTTGATCACAACAGACACAGCTATAACGACCTTCACCATCAAAATGAACGTATTCACCAGAAAAAGGTCGCTCAGTACCCTTCTGCCGACAGACGTGATACTGCTCTTCGGTCAGCTCTTCCTGCCATTGGGCATCGGTTTTTTCAACTTTCATACCAACTCCAGCTTCCATAACGGAAATATCCGGGTTTAAGCCGTGCACTGTTGCCTTAAAGCGATCATAATGCCTGCCAGAGAGAACATTTTTTACCCGCTCTTGTCTATTTATAGTCAGGTTGATGATATTCCGGAGAATCATATGACCTGACCCATAACAATCAAGGCACTGACACCACTCATTGATGGAACAATACTCAGGCTGCCCCGGATAACAGAATACAAAAAGACAATCGGCCTTTCATCGGCCACAGGAAAAAAACCATGAAGGATATTGAGAAGTCCCTGAAACTGGAAAACGTCTGCTACGAAATACGTGGTCCGGTATTGCGCGAAGCCAGAAGACTGGAAGAGGAAGGCCAACGTGTTCTGAAACTCAACACCGGCAACCCTGCACCTTTCGGCTTTGATGCACCTGAAGAGATTATTCAGGATGTCATTCTCAACCTTCCCAACTCCCAGGGCTATACCGACTCCAAAGGTTTGTTTTCGGCGCGCAAGGCTGTGATGCACTACTGTCAGCAGAAAGGTTTTCCCGGTGTCGAGCTGGAAGACATTTTTATCGGTAATGGCGTCAGCGAACTGGTCGTCATGGCCATGCAGGGCTTGCTGAATAACGGTGATGAAATTCTGATCCCGGCACCGGACTACCCCCTCTGGACTGCAGCTGCCAACCTTTCAGGAGGCAGAGCAGTTCACTACCTCTGTGACGAGCAATCTGACTGGTATCCGGACCTGAATGATATTCGCAGTAAAATCACCGCCAAGACCCGGGGCATTGTTGTCATCAACCCTAACAATCCTACGGGTGCCGTTTACCCACCTGAGCTGCTGCAGGAAATCATCAAGATTGCCCGCCAGCACAGCCTGATTGTTTTTGCTGACGAGATCTATGACAAGATTCTCTTTGACGGGACAGAGCACACGGCCATGGCTTCTCTGGCGGATGATGTGTTCATGATTTCATTCAACGGGCTCTCCAAGTCTTATCGTGCAGCCGGCTTTCGTTCTGGCTGGATGGTCGCCAGCGGTCCCAAACATAAAGCCAGAGATTATCTGGAAGGCCTGGAGATGCTGGCCTCCATGCGCCTGTGCTCGAACGTTCCTGCCCAGCACGCTATTCAAACAGCACTGGGGGGTTACCAGAGCATCAATGACCTCATACTTCCCGGCGGCAGACTTCTGGCACAGAGAGATGTGATCTATGAGCGCCTGAATCAGATACCCGGCGTCAGCTGCGTAAAACCCAGGGGAGCCCTTTATGTGTTCCCGAAACTGGACCCGAAAAAATATCCGATTCACGACGATGAACGGCTGGTACTGGACTTGCTGATTCAGGAAAAAATCCTGCTGGTGCAGGGTCGCGCCTTCAACTGGCCGAACCCGGACCATCTCAGGATTATTACCCTGCCCAGAGTTGAAGATCTGGAGATGGTGGGCGATAAACTTGAACGATTCCTTAGTAGGTACAAACAATAATAAAGAGTGTTCAGTCAACCCTGGCCGTTACACAACGGCCCATATGATACTGATCACAGGATTCTGGAAACCAACATTCTGAACATGGCTGACATTCACATCGACGATTTTTTTCATGACTGTGCCAAGACCCTGGTACATCTCTATAATGTCTTCCCAAGACAGACCTCTCTGTACGTCGACGACATTATTTCCCCCGAGCCAGTGGATGAATTCGGATTGCCCGGAAAACGGCATCAAGCCTGTTTTGACAGTTTTCTCTGGCTGGCACGGGAAGGTTATATACACTATGCCGAGAGAGTTCGAATGCAAGGGCTGGATCAGGTGGTTCTGACCGAAAAAAGTTTCCTCAGGCTCAGTATGCCAAGCCTGACGACCGAACTTGAAGACCTGCCAGAACCGATTCTTATGAAAAAGGGGACTCTGGGCTGGCAGTTTCGTGAAACATTAAAATCCGGGAGTACACACCAGCTAAACCAGCTCTGCCAGCAATTTTTTACTGATAAAGCCTGATGAACTGTAAACAACTGTAAAATGGCTGAATGAGGATTGAAATCCGAACTCTGCGCCTCCATATTCCCAGTGTCCAACCAGAAAAGGTAACCATTCGGTAATGAAAAGAATTCTGCTATTTCTATTAACCAACCTTGCTGTCATCGCAGTCGCCAGTATCACTCTTAACATCCTTGGCGTGGGTAGCTACATCACAGCCCAGGGACTCGATATGAAGTCGCTGCTGGCTTTCTGTGCAGTTTTCGGTTTTGCCGGTTCATTGGTTTCCCTGCTCCTTTCCAAAACCATGGCCAAGATGGGCACAGGCACCCAGATTATCGATCAACCCCGTACGGCCCAGGAGCGCTGGTTACTGGATACGGTTAAGGAACTCTCTGAAAAAGCCGGCATTGGCATGCCGGACGTGGGGATTTTCCCCTCTCCGGAAGCCAATGCTTTTGCCACCGGCTGGAACAAAAACGCCTCACTGGTTGCCGTGAGCCAGGGCCTGCTCGATCGCTTCAGCCCAAGAGAAGCAAGAGCCGTAATCGGTCACGAAATCGGTCACGTTGCCAACGGTGACATGGTGACGCTGGCACTGATTCAGGGAGTTGTGAACACCTTTGTGATGTTCTTCGCCCGCATCATCGGCTACGCCGTGGACAGCTTCCTCCGTCGTGACGAAGAAAGCAGTGGCCCGGGTATCGGCTTCTACGTCGTAAGTTTTATTGCCGAGATCGTGCTGGGTATTGCCGCCAGCGCTATTGTGATGTGGTTCTCTCGTAAACGTGAATTTCGTGCCGATGAAGCAGGTGCCGAGCTGGCAGGTCGTGGCGATATGATTGCCGCCCTGGAGAGACTGAGAGCTGAATACGACGCCCCTAGTGCAATGCCTGCCACCATGACGGCCTTCGGTATTCGCAAGAATGGCCAGGGTGGATTAGCCGCCCTGTTCTCAAGCCACCCTCCGCTTGAAGATCGAATTCAGTCTCTGCAATCCCATCGCTGATGAGATTTCTTGCTTTAAAAGGCTCGCTGACGCGGGCCTTTTTTTCTGAAAAACAAAACCGTAACAGCTCCAGACAAGAACAGGATTTTACTATGAAAGCACTGCTGCACTTCGCTTGTCAGCCATTAACGCAGAGAGCAAAGGCGGGATCAGCCCTCGGGTTCCGGGAACCTTTCCAGCTCTCCCATGCAGAGGATCTGTTTTAAGACGCTTGGTTGCCATCGGCAACAACCTCTTTTCTAAACCAGAGACCGGAGAATATTACTTTGGCTTCAGAGACAAGCTCTTTATAATAAGCTTTTATTTCTAATCCAGCTGCTTATATGCCTATTGAACATTCTGATCCCATCTGGGTTCTCAACAGCGAAAGCCTTGACCACTATTGCCAAAGGTGGCTTCAGCTGGATGCCATCGCACTGGATACCGAGTTTATTCGAACCGATACCTTTTACCCTATTCCCGGACTTATTCAGGTGGGTACCCGTGATAAGGTTTTCCTGATTGACCCGCTCAGCATTCAGGACTGGAGTTCCTTTGGCTGGGTTCTGCAATCTGAATCTGTTGTCAAAGTCCTTCACGCCTGCGGTGAAGATCTCGAAGTTTTCAATATTCTGACCGGTTGCCTACCTGTTGCATTGCTGGATACACAGCTTGCTGCAGCCTATGCAGGGCTGGGACATTCATTAAGCTATCAGAATCTGCTGAAAACGCTTCTGAAAGTTGACCTCCCAAAGGATGCTACTCGTTCAGACTGGCTTCAGCGTCCACTGACTGAAGCCCAGATCAGCTATGCCACACTTGATGTCGTGCATCTGCTGGAAGCGTACGAGCTATTACTCGAAAAACTGGAAGGCAAGCCTCAGTTGCAATGGCTCAAAGAGGATTGTGATGCCTTACTCACTTCGCCATTGTTCCCTATCCCCAACGAAATCTGGAAAGATGTCAAGCGTGCCTGGCAATTGCGGCCTCAACAGCTGGCGGTTTTACAAAACATCTGTGAATACCGTGAAATGGAAGCCCGAAAGAGTAATACACCACGCAACCGGATCATCCCCAAGGGATGCCTGTGGCCAATTGCCCGTTATATGCCAGACAATATGCGTTCACTCTCTTCCATTCAGGATATGAAACCCAAGACCCTGAGAAAATACGGCGAGGTTATTCTGAATCTGGTCAGACAAGCCAAAGACAGCCCGGAAGCTGACTATCCGGATCAACTCCCTGCTCCTCTGCCCAAAGCCGCCAGAAACTATAACAAACTGATCAAGGCCTGGGTGCATCACAAATCGGATGAGCTGGATATGCCTGTAGAGTTGTTATTCCCGGGCAAAATGTCCAACGCTCTCTTACGTCAGTGGCAGAGCAGTGGCCGTTTTTCGATACCAGAGAGCATTAAGGGCTGGCGACAGCAGGTAATTGCCGAGCCCTTAATTCTGGCACTGAAAGAGTACAAAGAAGACCAGAGATAACACAGGATACAAGTACCTGTTACTCTTCTGGTCCTGAGCATCTTCAAGATGGTATTGATATTATGTCTAAAGTCCTTGCCTCCATTTTCAAAAGTAGCAAACACAACGAAATGTACCTCTACGTTGACAAACGCAACCAGCTGGAGAAAATACCCGAAGCGCTTCATCAGGCCTTCGGTAAAGCCGTTCATGTAATGGATATTCTGCTGACACCCGAGCGCAAACTGGCCAGGGCTGACATTGAAAAAGTGATGTCCGAGCTTCAGGAAAAGGGTTTTTACCTACAGATGCCTCCAACCGAAGCAGACTATATTCAGCACCTTCCTGAAGAACTGCTGAGCTTTAACGACCCGGTATGAAAACAACGCTGTTCACTTAATTAGCACCTTAACGAGGGTTGATGATTTCATAGTGCTACATGAGCATTAAGAACTGCTTGTTGAAGAAGATTTCCTTCCATGTCATTTTGTCATCGGTTAACCCGCCGCAGGTGATTGAAATACGGACGTGAACATTGCACTTCAGATCATGCCCGGACATGTGCAGTACCTTTCCCTCCTGAGCCTGTGACAAGCAAAATCAATCACTTGACTTTGCATCATCAAGCTTTCGTTTTCGG
>NZ_JAHHPQ010000319.1:0-2486 GCF_024606245.1 Endozoicomonas sp. SESOKO2 | reverse complement strand
TAGTGGTAGTAGTTGGTGTTTCTGATTGAGATTGATCGGGTGTTGATGAGAGTGGATCACCAAGGCCGGAATGGTTATTTATGCAGTCCATAGTTCGTTTCTTAAAAGTTGTTGTTTTCGCCGGTTGACAGGGATATTCGAAATTGATTCTGTGGCTTAGAGTCGGTTTAAGTATGAAAGTTCATAACATTGATGTCAGTGAAACTATTCATTCTTAGTTCAGTGATTTGCACCTTGTCATCGCAACGGATAGTCATCACTTGGCCATCGCTGCTGAAGGAGGCTGATCCGATCGAACCATTATGGGAAATGCTGGCTTTTTCTACCCATGATCCATCGCTCTGTTGGCCATAAACTTTCGCCTTGCCATCATGACTGGCAGTGACCACATGGCGGCCATCGACGCTGAATGTGGCTGAGCGGACCCAATCTTTATGGGAAATGGTGGTTTTTTCTATCCAGGATCCATTGTCCTCCTGGCTGTAGATTTTTACAGTGTTATCTTCACTGCGGGTGATCAGATGGCAGCTATTGGGGCTGAAGGTGGCTGAATAGACACGATCCTTATGGCGAATGATCGCTTTTTCTTTCCATGACCCATCGTCTTTAAGACCGTAGATTATCGCACTGCCATCGTCACTGGAGGTCATCAAATGGCGGTTGTCGGCGCTGAATGTCACTGAGTTGATCTTTTTATCATGGGAAATGGTGGCTTTTTCTTCCCTTGAACCATCGGCCCCCAGGCCATGGATTTTCACCTTGTGATCTTTACCAGCGGTCACTAAATAGTGACCATCGGCACTAAGTGTGGCTGATAAGATACAGTCGTGGTAAGTACTGGTTTTTTCTACCCATGACCCATCGTCCTTCTTGCTATAAATTTTCACATTGTGATCGGCACTGAGGGTCACCAGGTGACGACTATCGGGGCTGAAGGTGGCTGATATGACTTTATCATCGTGGTGAATGATGGCTTTTTTTTCCCATGACCCATCGTCCTTCTGGCCATAAATTTTCGCCCTGCCATCATTACTGGCGGTCACCACACAGCGACGATCGGCGCTGAACCTGGCTGAGTTGACTTCGTTGTCATGGGAAATAGTGGCTTTTTCTACCCATGACCCATCGTCCTTTTGTCCATAAATTTTTGCCTTGCCATCTCTGCTTCCTGTCAGCACATGGAGGCCATCGGCGCTGAAGGTGGCTGAGTCGACGCAGCCGCGATGGGAAATAGTCACTTTTTCTACCCATAACCCATCGTCCTTCTGGCCATAAATTTTTGCCTTGCCATCGTAACTGTGGGTCACCATATGGCGGCTATCGGGGCTGAAGGAGTACCTTTTGACCACTTCTTCATGGGCGATAGTGGCTTTTGCTTCCCATGATCCATCGTCCTTCTGGCTGTATATTTTTACCGTTTTATTGTCAATTGCGGTCATCACATGGCGGCCATCGGGGCTGAAGATAGCTGAGTTCGCCCTGCCATTACCGGGGAGGATGGCTTTTGTCTCTAATTTGAATTTTTTACATTCAGACATCAATTTAGTGACAGTGGAAAGGTACAGTGCAGGAAAATAAATACTCGGTTGGCGATCTATGATTGACTTGATTAATGCCTCATCCCCGGTAAAGCGCCTCAACCAACCCTTGAGTTGATCTTTATCTTTTGTAGTAACGATTGTCTTTAAAAGAGCCTGATGTGATGGAGAAAACCGGCGATACCACGCCCTTGCTATTGAAGTATCATTTATGAGTATGTTGTTAAGGTATGAATTTGCCCGTGTTAAACCGGTAATATCATGGGCCTGCAAATAGGAATAAATTTTGGATTGTATCTCCACTGGTAAATCGAGCAATAATGAAAGCTTTTTCTTGTCACGTACCATGACGTTCCTGCCCATAGCGGTACCACTGGTTCTTTCTGATCGATCTTGATCCGGTGTTGATGGGAGTGAACCACCAAAGCAGGAAAGGTTTTTTATGGGATTCATAGTTTGTTTTTCAATAGTTGTTATTTCACTTTGGTGAGTAAGGCCATTCAAAATTGATTCTGGAAGATAGACTCGGTTTTAGCTTAAAAGTTCACGACATTGATGTAAGCCTAACTAATAGGAAAACAGGGCTTTGATCCGTGCAAATGTTCAATAAGCAGAAAGCAGGTTTCTGTCTTTCATAATATGCAGAGTGCAACTCTGGGTTAATACCTGAAACTCACAACCATTTCCCCATTGAACGTTAGGTGACTCCCCGGGAGTTTGAGAAGTATCTTCAGTGGGGTCTGGAAAGAGCTGTTGTAGAAGAATAATGTGGGATAACAGCAAACCATCATTCATTCATACTTAGTTCAGTGATCCTCGCCACGCGATGGGTAGTCAACACATGGCCATCGATACTGAGGCGGGCTGATCGGATGTCACCGGGATGGGAAATGGTGGCTTTTTCTTCCCATGATCCATCGCTGTTCTGACCATAAATTTTCGCCGTTC
>NZ_JAHHPQ010000318.1:0-5820 GCF_024606245.1 Endozoicomonas sp. SESOKO2 | reverse complement strand
ACAACAAGATGCTCACTCAATGGCTGGGCGGACCTCTGGGCCGCAGTCTCGACAAGATCAACCGCTGGAGAGGTGCAGGTGAAACGGAAGCGGACTATGTGAAGCGTACTGCCATTGCCACGCCTCAGCGCTTCAATGAAACGGATGAAGGGTATGCCAATCGTGTTAAGGCAAACAAAATGATGCACGGCTGGACAAGGAACGAGAATTTTCTTCAGTTCCGTGAACGACGTGATCGCACCATGAAAATGTACGAGAGAGGCTGGGAGAAATACTTCAGGGACAATGTGCCTGAATGGTCTTTCTCCCACGCAGAAAGTATTCCTTATTCTTACACCCTGGGTGCATTCTTCGAGTCAGGAATTGCAGCACCGAAGGAAAGCCTTCCCTGAAAAAAAACTCAATGTTACTGGCGTTGAACTTTTGCCACTGTGAACTAAATTCACTCAACAGCTTACCGGAACAGCCATAAGCAATTAACAGCCATGAGCGAATAGAAGTCGCTTCCTCGCCTGCTATGGCAATCACTGTGCACGGTAATAAAAGTACTCAGCTCCAAGGTAACAGAATGACACATGCCCGCCCCAATGCCATAAGCCTTGCAGTGGCTATTGCCATCAGCACTTCCATCATTAGTACAGAGGCACTGGCCGGTTTCAGGCTGGAGACAAAATCTGTCGATATTCCGGTCAATGGACATGTGGAGTTTACCCAGAGCGAGATCATAGTTCAGCCAACTTTAGGTGATGATCTGCAGCCAATACCCAAATCCATTACCACCACCTACCCTGACCAGACTCAAGTCAGAGCAGACTATCACGTTCCTTCTGAAGGCTTCACAGACGCGCTTTCTGGCATCGGTGTTGGCGTTTCCAGTGTTGATCTGTTTGAAACAGACGAGAATGATGTTGCTCAGAAGTACACCAAAGTCCTCAAGGTCGGTAATGAGGGAGTCTTCAGATTCACCCATAACCTTGCAGAAAAGAAACTGGTCATTGAAGTCAGAGAAGGAATGACGAGTCAGGATTCAATAAAGGCTGTTCGTCATCAATCAGGTGACATCGAACCATTGGAACCGTTAACGAAAATCGCCAGCCCCAAACGGCTGGTCGGAGTACTGAAAGGAGCCAATGAAAGAGCAGGAAGCCTTGGCGAAGTTGATCGCTATGTCGCCCTTGCCACCATTAAAGTAGACAAAATTGAAGTGAACGGGCGCACCTTTATGCTTCTTATGACTACAGGCGATCAGACTCCTGAACTGCAACGTCTGGGTCAATCGCTCTTCATCAATGATGAAGTGCTTTTGGCAGCAGCCACCTCTGCCTACACCCAGGTTCATGTTCTGGAGGAAGGTTTACAACAGAAAGCCCTGAATGATCTGTTGTCATACTATAAACCTGTCAGCTATGTTGAACACATCGAGGGTGAGACACAGACTTATCCTGTGCCTGCGGGTTATCCAAAACTGGAAGTGACCGGGGCTACGGGAGAAGCTATTGTTTTCCATCATCTGAAACAGAATCCGACCGACCTCGCTTTTGTGGAAGGCCTCTATAAACTCCTGGTAAAAGATTTCGCTAATAACCCCATTCCTTCAACAACCACACAGGTAAAAAAAGATAAGGTCAAAGGCTACCAGTACGTCATTCGAAACAGGCAAATGGAACTGCTGGAGGAGTTAGCTGTACAGCAAGATGCTCTACTTAGCAAAGCTAAACTGATTACGCTGACATACTATGAATCTATCCAGCAGGCATTAACCAGCGCTACTCCAGACAAAGCCGATGAATTTGAATTCACAACAGCACACATCAGATTGGCTTTATCAGTTGCCACGCCAACCTGGATGCATTCTCAACTGGTAAAATACTTCGATTTCAAACCCGTCATTAAAAATTTTCTGACCAGTCAGCTCTTTATTCAGAATATTCAGCAAGTGGTAGCCGTTCTAAGCGGTATCAACGAAGCGCAGATCGATGCTCTTGGGGAGAACAAAAAGTTTGCTTCCAAAGTCACGGGCGACATGGCCGGACAGCTGATTGAGATAGAAAGCGAGCTGAAAGAGCAGCAACAGACAACAGAACTCAAACTCGTCCAGCTCAGAAAGGAGATGAAACTCTTAACGGAGACAATTGTTGATAGTCACCAGAAAATATACAGATCACTTCAGCTCAGGCAACGAGTTGAGAATGAGTTTCTACAGACTCTTAAAGTGATGGCAGGACTGCAACAGCTGTCACATAAACTTCAGCAGGAAGTCGAAGGCATTCCAAGGCTGGAACAACAAGTTCTTGATGCCAGAGCAGATGCCACAATAGCTCGCAACATTCAAATGGCGGCGGAGCTTGGTATTGACAACTGGGATGATACCCAGCCACTGGCAGAACAAGCCAGAATCATCAGAAAAAAAACGAATGAAATCTACAGAGCGGTGTCTGCAACAGAGCCCGCAAAAGGACAGTCCGATGAGGCTCTGAATACAAAATTGGCAGCCATTGAAGGCCATTTCGGTATTACTCCGATCGATGAAAATGATCGGGTTGCCCGCATTGAGTCCATTCAACAGCTTGTGCAACTAAGGGCAGAACTAGCCTTTAAGCCCTACCACGAACTGTCCGCTATCATTGGAGATCGGCCCGTTCCGCCCCCGGTTAGTGAAAATCAACTGCGAGCCCTTTGCCTCACTATTTTGGACTACGATGTCCAGCAATACAATATACAGCAGCAACTTGAGGCCTTTCAGCACCAACTGGCGAATCAACAAGAGCAAGAAAAACAGCAAAACCGGTTACAGAAACTTCAGCAGGAAGTCGAACAAATTCCAAAGCTGGAACAACCCGTTCGTGATGCCAGAGCAGGTGCCAAAATAGCTCGCAACATCCAAATGGCAGCAGAGCTTGGAATTGATAACCGGGATGATACCCAGCCACTGGAAGAGCAAGCCAGGCTCATCAGCCTGAAAACTCAGGAAATCAAGCAGGTAGCCGAGGTCGATCAGGAATATCTTCAGCAACAGAGCACCGGAACAGAAGCTCAAAAAATAGCTGCAACCATTGCCGCGCATTTAAACATCAAGGATTTTGATCGCGGTGCAGATATTGAGACTCAACAAAAACTTCTGATTCAGAGCATTCAGAAACTGAATGCTCAACGCGAAACATTGGACGTTCATCAAGAACGGATCCTTCAGAGAGTTCAGGAACTGAATGCTCAAAGCGATATTGACATAACTTACGACAAACTCATGCGAAATGCTTTGGCAGTGCTTTATGGTAAGAAACAGCCTGAAGACAGCACATTGGGGGATCAGATCACACTGATAGAAGCAATACATGAGAATGTAAACAAGCTTGCCAGTATGGAAGAAGAACTGGAAGACATCAGAACACCGGGGCACCCCATAACCAGGCCCGAAGTACTTGATAAACTAAGTGTCGTCGAAGAAGCACTGGAAATGGGTGATCCCGACAGCGAAGACGATGAGTATTACCGTCGTCAGGCCATTTCCGGGAGGATGCAGACAGCCATCACAGAAGCCAGACAGAAGGCTCAGGAAGAGACGCAGAATCTGCTGAAAACCGTAGAAGCAATGCTCAAAATCGAAGTCAATGAAGGTGATGACAAGGCAAAACGACTTGACAGGATTCTTACCAGACTTGACAGCGATGATGTCACCGAAAAAATGCTGGATGATATAAATAATGCACTCTGGGAAGAAGACTTCACCACTGAATACGAAAAAAGAAAAGTTAAACTTGACAGGCTTCACTGGCGCCTGAGCCTTTATGTCGAAGACGAGGATTTTCGAATCACAAGACAACAGGAACAGATGCTTATAGCTGTAGAGGACGCGCTGCTTATCGACAAGAGGGAAAACATTGCTGCCAAGGAAAGAGCCAGAGACCTGGTTGCTAAACTGGCCGATGATCTGAAAATAGAATTTGAAAAAGATGCCAGCCTGAATGAACAGAGGGTTGTTCTAAGAGCCGGATTTCGGACATTAAATTCCGAACTGAGCAAACCCTATGATGATGAAGGCATCATAAGAGAAAGAAATAATGAAATGGCATTGCGCCTTGTCATTCTGGACTATAAAGAGGATGCCCCTGCAGATGATCAGATCAATCTCATTAAAGAAACACTCGAACAGCGGTATATAGCCGTTTTTAAAGCGTGTCAGCCTATGGTTGAAGAGCGTATTGCAGCCATTGAGAATGAGCTTGACAGGCAAATGGCTCGCCTGGGACCTAAACCCCGATACGTTCTTGATCGTGAGCTAGCCAGAGCCAGAGAAGACACAGAAGAAGCTGAAAAGGAACTGGAGGAACTTCATCGCAAACTGGATGCTATTCATCTTAAACAAGTGGTATTAGCAGAGTCTGCTGACGTCCCCCCCGACAGGGATAAAATCATTAAGGCTCTCAATGGGGCAATCAAACACATTCATGCCAGGTTGGGCCTGAGTCAGGCTGATAATCAAATCCTTGAAGACTTATTAAACGACATCGAACGTTATTTTCAGAAAAGCAAATACTATTCACAAAGCGAAGTTGGCGTCATTCAACAGCTGTGGACTACCGTTAGTGTTACGAAAATCCCTTTTGAGTTTGACCGTGATAACCATTTAAATGTAGGCAATTACATTAATGCCATCAGAGAATATGCAGCCTCCCATGATCGAAATGAAGGCGATGAAGCATTGGGTGAACTGCCCGAAACCAGGAAAAAGTACACTCAGATCACGAAATTCCTGCATGAGCACGAGGCGAGAGAAATGGCATTGGCCTATGCACAAGATGAACAAAAGCAAACACAACTGGAGCTGAACAGTAAAAATCAGGCGATAGAGCACTCCAAAGGCATCGATCCGAAAACCAAAACCAAACTTGAGCAAGATAGAGAAGTGCTGGATTTAGTCCTGAGACAGAAAAAAGCAAAAACATCAAAAGCACAAGAAGCTCTGAAGGCCCATGAAGCGAATCTTGCAGCCATTGAAGACGACATAGGTCATAAGCCAGACCCTGCTGCCCGCTATGCTGACCGGGTGGAAGCCGTGAAAAACAAACAGTTACAACTGGGTGGGAACGATGGCACTGGCGGCAAGATCCTGCAACTGACCCAAAAAAAGAAAAGTCTAAAAAGTGAAGTAGAAGGCAAAAAAGCGGAATTAGAGATATTAAGGGAAGCCCTGAGGGCTGCAGAGTATGCCGTTGAAAACGAGGGTGGTCCCTTCCAGTACACGCCGAAACAGGTAAAAATACTGGCCGATTTGCACGCCTTCATACGGGCGCATCCTCTCAAGAAACAGGCTCTGGAAGCTGTCATTGGTCTGGCAAAGTCAGCAGAACAAAGCGGTAAGCCAATACCCAATCTACTGGCTTTTGACTTGGACGATGAATTTGCACCGATTCGCTTACAGGCAGAAGTTGGGGACGATCTGACGTTTAATCAGGCCAGTCGGATGGTGGAAGTCTTCAAGAATCTGAAGACAATGCAATTCACGTTTGAGCCTCTGGAAGATCAGTCTCAGAATCCTTTGGAAGCAGTCCAGAAGCTGGCGGACAGGGCAAGAACTCACATTAAAAGCGGGCCACAACAATACGACGATGAAATCCTCGGCATGGGCGAAGCCGCTATTCACTTCGTCGAGCATGAACCGGGGGACCTGAAGAGCTTCTCGGAATATTTCGCTACCTATTCTGCCAGTGGCAACAGGATCGTCGCTCTGCTGCGTGAAGGTCTGATCAGCAAGTTTGAACTTGAAAACTACATGAAGGCCGTCAGAGGTGTCGACGGATATCAGACAGTGGATGAATTTGA
>NZ_JAHHPQ010000317.1:0-6236 GCF_024606245.1 Endozoicomonas sp. SESOKO2 | reverse complement strand
CGAGTCTCACTTTCGACTTCTTCATGAACGACAACAAGATGCTCACTCAATGGCTCGGAGGACCTCTGGGCCGCAGTCTTGACAGGATTAATCGTTGGAGAGGCGGAGGTGAAACAGAATCTGACTATGTGAAACGTACTGCCATTGCTACGCCTCAACACTTCAATGAAACGGACGAAGAGTATGCCAGCCGTATTAAAACAAACAACATTATAAATGGCTGGACACGGAACGAGAATTATCTTCAGTTCCGCGAACGTCGTGATCGCACCATGAAGATGTATGAGCATGGCTGGGAGAAATACTTCAGGGACAATGTGCCTGAATGGTCATTCTCCCACGCAAAAAGTATTCCTTACTCTTACACTCTGGGTACCTTCTACGAATGGCAAAAGAGTGGTGACAGGACAGCCATGAGCAATTGACAGCCATGGGTGATTAACCGTTGCTCCCTCGCCTGGTGTGGACCTCACTTTTCACAGTGACAAAAGTACTCAGCTCTGAGGTAATAGAATGACATGTGCCCGCCCCAATGCATTAAGTCTTGCAGTGGCCGTAGCCATCAGCTCTTCCATCACTGTCACACAGGTACTGGCCGATCGCAGGCTGCTGACAAAGTCTGTCGATATTCAGAGCAATGGACAGGCGGTGTATATCCTGAGTGAGGTTGTGGTTCAGCCAACTTTGGGTGATAACCAGCAGCCAATACCCAAATCCATTACAACTACCTACCCTGATCAGACTGAAGTCAATGCGGGTTACGACGTTCCTTCTGAAGGCTTCACAGACGTTCTTTCTGGCATCGGGGGCGGCGTTTCCATGGTTGATCAGTTTGAAACAAGCAAGGATGACGTTGCCAGGAAGTACACCAAAGTCCTGAAGGTCGGTAATGAGGGGGTATTCAAGTTCACCCAGAACCTTGCAGAAAAGGTGCTGGTCATTGAAGTCAGAGACGGAATGATCCATCAGAATTCAATTGCGGCTGTTCGAGCTCAGTCAGGTGATGTACAACCCTTAGAACCGCTAACAAAAATCGCCAATCCCGAACATCTGGCCGGAGTGCTGAAAGGTGCGCATGAAAGAGCAGGAAACCTGGGCGAAGCTGATAACTACGTTGTCCTTGCCACCATTGAAGTAGACGAAGTTGAAGTAAGAGGGCGCACTTTCATGCGTCTTATCGCTTCCGGTGATCAGCCTCCTGAATTGCGGCGTCTGGGTCAATCGCTCTTTGTCAACGATGAAGTTTTACTTGCAGCAGCCACCTCTGCTTACACCCAGGTTCATGTTCTGGGGGAAGATTTACAACAGCAAGCTCTGAATGATCTCTTGTCATACCATCAGCCCGTCGGCTATGTTGTACACGTTAGAGATGAAAGACAGGCTTATCCAATGCCTGTTGGTTATCCAAAACTGGAAGTAACTGAGGCCCGGGGGGAAATTATTGTTTTCCGCGGTCAGAAACAGAACCCGACCGACATCGCTTTTGTGGAACGCCTCAACAGCTTCCAGGAAGAAAATAACCCTAATAACCCCACTCCCGCCGTAGCACAGGTAAAAAAAGACAAGGTCAAAAGCTACCAGTATGTCATTCGAAGCAGGCAGATGGCGCTACTGGAGGGGTTTGCTGAACGGTTGGATTGTTGCCGCGGTGCTGGTCTTGGCACATTAGAACTGAGTGCGCTTGCAGACTATGAATCTATCCAGCAGGCACTGACCATTGCCAGTTCAGATCAAGCAGATGAATTTGATTTCACAATAGGGCACATCAGGGTCGCTTCGTCGTTCTTCACACCAACCTTGTTTCATAATCAACTCGAAAAACACTTCAGCTTCAAACCCGTACTTAGAAATCTTCTGGCTAACCCGATCTTTATTAAGAACATTCAGCCAGTGATACTCTCGATGAGTGATACTAGCCAAACGAAGGCCAAAACGTCTGAGCATGACGAAGCGTTTATTTCCAACGTTATGAGAGAGACCTCCAGAAAGCTGATTGAAGTAGAAACTCAACTGATAGCGCAGGAGGCAAATGAAAGAGAACTCATCCAGCTCAGAAACCTGTTAAAACTCACTTCGGAGGAAGCTAATTGCAGTGAAAAGGAAAATCCGATAGCACTTTTGTTCTGTCAAGAATATGAGAATCAACTTGCAAACACTCGAATAGTAATTGTAAGAATGCAAAACCAGCTGGAGAAGCTAAAGCAGGAAGTAAAAAGAATTCCAAAGTTGCAACCAATGAGTGACGCCAGAGAAGAGTCCAGAAAAGCTTACAACACTCAACGGGCAGCAAACCTTGGTATTGTTGACTGGGATGATACCCAGCCACTCGGAGAACAACTCAGACGTATCGAAAAAAAAATTCATCAAATTCACCAGATGACGGTCGCAACAATTATTGCAAAAGGAAAGCCTCTGCAACAAAAGGCAGACCCCATCGCAGAGGAGATCCGACTGGCCAGCATTGAAAATCAACTCGGTCTGATTCCGAACAACGAAAATGACCTGGAAGCCCGACACAAAGCCATTCTGCAGCTCTTTAAGCCGCATGCGCCTGAGGTCGTTTATCCGCCAGCTCAGCATCTACAAGAGCAGGCAGTCAAACGAATTTCAGAGCTGGAACAACAATTTCGTGATGCCAGAGCAGATGCTACAAAAGTTCGCAACACTCAAATAGCAGCAGAGCTTGGTATTGATGACTGGGATGATACCCAGCCACCCGAAGAACAAGCCAGTCTCATTAGACATGAAATCAAACAACTGGTTGCCGCAACCGGACAGCCAGTTGAAGAAGCTGTAAAAGCAAAACCAGCGGCCATTGGCGGCAAGCGCGATATTACGTCGATCAATGAAGGCGACCCGGATATCCTTCAGCCCATTAAACGGCACCTGCAACAAAAGGAAGAACTAACCGATCGGTTAATCCAGAATAATATGGCTTTAATTGATTATCGGTTCGGTATAATCACGGAAGACGCGAGCGATCGAATAATCCAGAATAATCTGGCGTACATTGAAGGTCAGCTTGGTCTGGTCCCGGTTGACGAAAAAGACCCGGGGATGCGTTGCCGGACCATTCAGCAACACATTAGGACACAGGACGCTCAGATCGAAAAAGAACTGGCAGAACGGAGTCACTGGATACAGAACCTTCAGAAAGAAGTCGATCGTACTCCCATTCTGAAAAAAGAAGTTCGTGAAGCGATAGCAGCAACATCGATTTCCGCAACGCCAGTTACCGCAACACCAGTTACCGCAACACCAGTTACCGCAACATCGATTACCAGATCAGGACAACCCGGGGAAGAAGCTTTAAAAGAAAAACTGGCGGCCACTGTCAGCAAGCAGGGTATTACTCCTGTCAATGAAAACAAACTGGATACCTGCTGTCGAAACATTCAACACCACCTGCAACAAAAGGCAGAACTAACCGATCGGTTAATGCAGAATATTCTGGCTAACACTGAAGGTCAGTCTGGTCTGGTTCCGGATAATGAAAAGAACCCGGAAGTCCGTTGCCAGAACATTCAGCAGCACCTTAAGTTGCGGGAAGTGCAGATCGATCAGCAATATCTTCAGCAACAGAGCACCAGAACAGATGCTAAAAATGAACCTGATATCAAAGCCCGCTATGCAACCATTGCCGCGCATTTAAACATTCAGAACTTTGATAGCAATGCAGATATTGACGCCCAACAAGAACGCCTGATTAAAAAACTTAAGAAAATAAATGCCCAGGGGCAACGTCTGCGTCAAAAACTTTATAAAATGCGCAAACAACGCGATATGGAGCATTCTTACACCAGGCTCAGGAAAAATGCTGTGGCGGCGATTCTTGATATCAAGCTGAGTGAAGACACCACACTGGAAGACCGCGACACCCTGGAGTCAACAGTACATGCCAAGCTCTTCAAACTTAAAGAGCTGGAAAAACAACTGCATGACATCCAAACACCAGGCCACCCCAAAGCCATGCCTGAAGTTCTTGAGACACTGAGTGCCGTAGAAAAAGCCCTTGAGATGAGTGACGTTGATGAAAACGATGGTGTGTATCTCCGTCGCGAGGATATTTCTGACAGCATGCAGGCATTCATCACAAAAGCCAGTGAGCGGGCAGAGGAAGAGGCCCTGGAAATACTGTCAGCCACAGAACAGGTGTTCAACATTAAAATCAATAGAGGTGATAACAAAGCAGCAAGACTTGCCAGGGTTCGTACAAGGCTTGATGCTGATGATGTCCCGGAGTACATGCTGGACAAGATATATAATATTGTCACACAAGAAAACCGCAGACTTGAGTACATGAAGAGTCTCAAACCCGAGAGCCCTCTTACAGATATTACCCTTTCTTATCCGAAAAAAGGGAGCCCGGAATGGCTCAGTATACTTCGCAGGCGCCTCACCTATAAAGTCGAAGAGGTCGATGAGCAAGCCAGTGAAAAACAGACAGGTTATCTTGCAGCTATAGAAGACAAGCTCAGGATATATCCTCATGAAAACGTTGCAGCCAGAGAAAGAAGCATGGCGTTCACTGCTGAGCTGGCCAGTAAGCTGCAGGTAGCGTTTGAGAAGGATGCCACCCTGCCTGACCGGAAGTATGCCCTAAGAGTCAAAATCAGTGAGTTACTGGACGAAGTGAGCAAAGACTGTGATGAAGAAGTTGCCAGAAGAGCCTGGAACAATGAAATGGCTCATCAACTCAACATTGGGGACTATAAAGACGATGCCACTATCGACGACCAGAACAGTCTGATTGAAAAAAAACTCCAGGCGCTGGATGAAGAAGTTTTTAATGCGGGTCAGCCTGACATTAACGAGCGCATCGCAGTCATTGAGAATGAGCTTGACAGGCAAGTGGCCCGGCTGGGGCCAAAACCCCGATACGTACTTGATCGTGAGGTAGCCAGGGCCAGACGAGTAGTAGCAGAAGCTGAAAGTGAGCTGGCAAGTGTTCATCACCAGTTGAATACTCTTCGTGGCAAAGGCCATGAAAAACTGAGAGCCAGAGCAGGTCTTAACATCCAGGGGGATGACCTCGGTACAGAGGAAGAAGCTGATTATTTTATTTCCAATGCAGCCTTTAAAGATCGTCAGGGACAGGACGAATTCGATGAAGCACTGGGTGAGCTGCCTTTAACCAGAAAAAAGTACGCTCAGGTCACGGAATTTCTGCATGAGCACGACATGAAAAGTATAGATTTAACCTGTGCAATGGCTGATGAGGATCTCGCAGAAGCGGCTCTGATTTGTAAAATACATGAGAATATTTTTAGTACCATCGATGATTTGGCTGAACCCTTACCAGGACAAATAACTGAGCTGTTTTTAGCCCTGAGGCATAAAAGAGAAGCTGTATCCAATGCAAAACAAGATCTGGCAGATTATCAAGCGCTTATTGGAGCCACTGAAAAAGCCGTGGGTATTAAACCCGCCCCTGCTGACAACTATGAACATCGGGTTAATGCCCTGCGAAACAGGCAACTACAATTGGGCGGCAATGATGCTACTGGTGGCGACATCGGGCGACTGACTCAGGAACAGGCTCGCTTGGAAAGTGAGATTGAAACCAGGAAAGCAGACATTGAGAGAATGAAGGAACTCCGGAAGGCTGCAGAAAAATCCGTCGAAAATGACGGTGGTCCCTTTCAGTTCACGCCGAGACAGGTCAAAGTTCTGACCGATATACGCGACTTCATGCAGCAGCACTCTCTCAAGAAACAAGCTCTGGAAGCTGCAATGGGTCTTGCAGAATTAGCTGTAGAAAGCGGTAAGGCAATGCCCTGCTTCACGACCTTCGATTTTGACGATGAACTTGCACCGGTCCGACTGCGGACACTGGTCGGAGAAAGTCTGACGTTTGATCAGGCCAACCGGATTGTAAAAGTCTTCAAACGCCTGAAAACGATCTTCCCGCTCCCCTCTTCCGAGCCTATGGAAGGTCAACCTCTGAATGTTCTGGCTAAAGTCCAGAGGCTGGTTTTCAGAGCCAGGAATCAGCTGCAAAATGGGGCTCAGGAATACGATGAGGTCATTTACGGCATGGGCAAAACAGCCACTCATTACGTCGAGCATGAACCAGAGGACCTGAAAAGTTTTTCGGAATTCGTCACTACCCATTTTGCCAGTGGTCACAAGATTATCGCCCTGATGCGTGAAGGCCTGATCAGCAAGACTGAGATTGAGCACTACATGAAGGCCGTCAGAGGTGTCGACGGATATCAGACAGTGGATGAATTTGA
>NZ_JAHHPQ010000316.1:0-1276 GCF_024606245.1 Endozoicomonas sp. SESOKO2 | reverse complement strand
TGGCTCCTTTCAGAATCACCCTTTGTCCGGCCCTCAATGTTTCAAGCCTGCCGGGTATATGCTGGATTCGCCCCTGTTTATCCACTCCTGGGCCGCCCAGCAGCAAATGTCGCCAGTGACTGTGCAAGTGACAGTCAATAAGAACAGTATTGTCGTCATCCATAACGCTTTCGGCACAGGGGAGTTCAGCCAATAGCGGAGAAACCTCGTCGATCTCCATCGAAGGGTCATTGCCGATCAGTGGGTCGCATTGCCAGGTATTTTCCGGTCGATTAATTCGCCGCCAGAAATCAGCGCCCGGAGCGGCGGCTCCCGAAGCAGCGGCTCCCGAAGCGTCGTCACGCTGGTCAACCGATGTCAACTGTGCAGGGTCTGCCAGAACCAGCAGGGCAACATGCTCTCCCAGAGGGCGTTGTTTCTGACTGACTTTGTCGTATAGACAGGGGTTATCCGGGTCCAGTAGATCGTTAAATTTTGGCAGTTCCTCATTGGAGAGTTTGCGGATATCTATCACCAGGGTGAGTGGCTGCGACCCTTCAAACAACTTGCCTGAACGCAGAACCTGGCGACCCTCTTCAGAAATACTCAACCGGCTCACCAGATTAGCCTGTGAGAGGTCATCGGGGTGGGAAATAAGGGTGACATCCCGATGTTCATCGCCGGTCCGGGCCATTAAAAGTTGTCGAATCTCATCATCACTGGCGACAAAACGAAAATCGAAGGAATCAGGGGTTTTGCGAAGCGAGGAATCCATTGAGGATACGGTTCTCGCTTTATAAGGCAGTGCCATTGAAGGTGACGATCTATTGAGTTCGGGAGTTACCTCACTGCAGATTTCAACACGCTCATTCGACGATAATTCCAGCTTTGACGTCCTGTCTGGCAAGCCGCTCTGAGGCACGCCTCTATCAGGCACCTCTCTATCAGGCATATCTCTGGCAGGAATACGTTTGTTTATTGCCCCATCAATATGGCCATCCATAATTAATCTCACTCCTGTAATCTGAAAGACTGCATTAAAAATTATTTGACTATATGACCTTCAGACAGGATAAAAGTTTCATTTGGATAGATACCCGTAACTATCACAAATGTAATAACTTCACGAAAGATTCATAAACAGCACAGGGAACCAAATGGCTAGACAATGATCTAAAACAATAAGCTATTTGAGAAATAGCGATAGACAGGAAACTTGCTCTGAACGCAACAGATGCAATCACTTTGTTTTATAAGCAGGTAGGCTTGTGTAACGGGTTGCCTTTTGATGTTCGTA
>NZ_JAHHPQ010000315.1:0-1226 GCF_024606245.1 Endozoicomonas sp. SESOKO2 | reverse complement strand
ATGTTCTGGCTACCCTGATCAAAAGAGGAATGGCCATCAAACCCGTCGCCTGGAAATCCCTTGACCATCATAAGCAGAGACTGCCTGAGTCTCTGCTTAACAAACTGAGAGAGAGAGTCGAAACATCAGGTACAGAATGCCCCGATGAGATCAAAGAATCACTGTGCCAATATCTGGATAACGTTCAACTCAGGAGAACTGAAGCCTGCGAGCCGGCGCCACAGAGCAGCAATCCTCCAGACGACAAACAAGAAAAACAGGCGTTTGGCAGTTTATGGTTGAAGCTCGACCAGACAGAAGTTTTTGGTACCGAAATACTGAACTTACTGGAAGATTATGGCGATAAAATGGAGCTTATGCACACAGTGACCGTCCTTAAAAAAGCCAAAATTGATATCGATAACCGCATGCTGGAAGGATGGAGGCAACGAGCATGCAGTCAAATAGAGCGGTTAAAAAAACGAGACCCTTTATTATTAGATGTTACTGATGATGTTTATCAGCATTGTCAGGAATTAGAGTTACTTGATGGGTGCGGGAGTATTTTCTAATTCCGTTCATGGCAGACTGGCCAGTGCAGTGCTATACGTCCCGTTGCAAATAACAAAGGTCAATCGATGGTCCTGTGTCTATGGGACGCCCTGAAAAAAACAAAACTGCCTGCTTGGTGGTCCGATCACTGCTGCTGTTAGTGACCATAACGTTTGGGGGGTCGCCGCCTGCATTGGAATTAGTTGGCCCTAGCCCGCTATCAGCCCATTTCTTATATACCAATAAGTTGGTCGTACCTGAACCACCCTACGCTCTTCCGGTTGGGTTTGTGACATTTGCACTCAGTTTTCTGGAGCTGCAGCCAAATAACAGTCCTCTTGAGTCTCTCCAATGGCCTCTCCTACCCGTTTGGCCAATGAAGCAGACACGCGGAATTGCCCCGTTAGCTGAGCCTCCCGAATTTCCGGAGAACACTCCCAATGCGCTGATCGCCACGGGCGCTGCCGGAGGAGATGGTGGCGATAAGCCACCTGACGGATACGAATGGAATCCTGATCCGGAGCACCAGTCTCACCCTTACCTTGTTCTTGCCCCTGTTCAAAAATGCCTGCAACAAAAAAGACAACTCCTTCAAATGCTACGAATCAAACGACTATGGTCTATTGCGACGGGCCAAACTACGCTGGCCCGGATATTGTCAGACCGGATCATGGTGATTGAAGCAGATCTTCTTG
>NZ_JAHHPQ010000314.1:0-1403 GCF_024606245.1 Endozoicomonas sp. SESOKO2 | reverse complement strand
GAAGAAAATTTAGGATCAGGCACCTTAACCGATATGATCGCAGTGAGGCCTTCACGAGCATCATCACCAGAAGTAGAAACTTTCTGGTTCTTGGCAAAACCTTCACGCTCAATGTAGTTGTTCAGGTTACGGGTCAGCGCGGCTCTGAAGCCAGCAAGGTGGGTCCCCCCATCACGCTGAGGAATGTTGTTGGTAAAGCAGAAAATGTTTTCCTGAAAGCCATCATTCCACTGCAATGCCACCTCTACACCAATGCCATCTTCCCTTACTTTCGTGAAGTGGAAGACCTTGTTGATATTGGTTTTATTGGTATTCAGATATTCAACGAATGCACTCAGGCCTCCGTCATAGCGAAACTGGTCTTCTTTCCCCGAACGCTCATCAATCAGTCGAATAAAGACGCCAGAGTTCAGGAAAGAGAGTTCCCTCAGCCTTTTAGCCAAAATGTCATAGCTAAACTGGATGTTGGAGAAGGTTTCCTCAGAGGGAACAAAATGAACCTCTGTACCGCTCTTTTCAGTTTCTCCAATCACCTTCATAGGTTCCTGTGGAACACCGTGCGCATAGATCTGCTGATGAACCTGACCATTTCTGCGGATGGTCAGTTTAAGCTCTTTGGAAAGGGCATTTACTACGGATACACCGACACCGTGAAGACCACCAGAGACTTTATAGGTGTTATCATCAAACTTCCCCCCCGCATGAAGTACCGTCATGATCACTTCAGCGGCAGACACACCTTCTTCTTCGTGGATATCTACCGGGATTCCCCGACCGTTATCACGAACGGTTATGGATTCATCCGGGTGGATAATAACTGCAATTTCATCACAGAAGCCTGCCAGGGCTTCATCGATCGAGTTATCTACCACTTCAAACACCATGTGGTGAAGTCCGGTACCGTCATCCGTATCACCAATGTACATTCCTGGACGCTTACGAACTGCATCGAGGCCTTTCAGCACTTTAATATTGGACGCATCGTAATTTTGTTCACTCATACTCTTTCTCCAGCGATTTCTCCAGCGATTCAGCCTGGCGAATCTCACGCCCAGATTTCAGGTTCACAGTTCCCTGTTTCACGTGAAACACTTTAAGATCAATTTCAGGCTCCCAGCAATTCACCAGTGCGCCCGGCTCTACACAGGTAATAAATACCTGACTTTGCATATTCTGTAATATTTTACACATAGCTTTTCTGTGATGAATATCCAACTCTGAAGGCAAATCATCCACAAGAAAAACACACTGGCTATTACTCATTTTTGAAAAGAGATAACCTTGCGCAAGCTTTAACGCACAAACGACTAACTTTAGCTGGCCACGAGACAAAATATCGACGGCATTACTTCCATCAAGACGCACTCTAATATCAGCTCGTTGTGGCCCTGACTGTGTGTATC
>NZ_JAHHPQ010000313.1:0-1214 GCF_024606245.1 Endozoicomonas sp. SESOKO2 | reverse complement strand
ATGCAGGGCAAAAATCAGCTCATGGACACTCCGCACCTGCTCAGCCTCCTCAGGGATGAGGGCTTGAAGACAGGATTGGAGCAGATGACAGTCTGCCAACCACGAACGAAAAATCCCCGGGGATAGCTGCCCGTCTTTAGCAGCTTGCATTGGCAGAATAATACTGTTTAAACCGGATCGGATGATCTGTTTTAGCGCCTCGAATCGGTTGCTCAGTTGCGATAACTCTTCCAACAATGGCTTGACCTCGGCTGAGCCGGTGTCACCCGCCAGCCACAAAAATGCCCGGTAACCCCCCAGCAGTGCTTCAGCCCCGTGAATCAGCCGATTTACGTGGTCCCTGGTCTCAGCCAGTCGTTTTGATCGTTGTGGCGACATGCTCAATTTTATAGGGTTTGCCAGACAATCCAGTCCGCTGCCGGGGGCAAAAAGTGCCAACAAACGGGCATTTTGATCCGTGAGCCATTGAAAACCGCTGGCTACCCCGTGGAATGCGCCTTCAGGGAGAGATAAATCATCCCGTGACGGGACAGCTTTTGCCAAAGGCACATCAGAAGCAGCAGAAGCCAGGCTCCTGTGACTGGCCAGTTTCTCGGTAATGTCACCGGCCACAATAAAGGCACCGGGCTTACGCTTAAAGCGGGCGCAGGCCAGCGTGACTTGCTGGCCATTCTGAGCGACCACTGACGCATACCTGTCACCAGCCAGCATCAAGGGCTTTTTTTCCTGTCTCATGAGGATCGCCACATGATCATTGAATCCGCCCTCGGCAATGACAAAACCACCTGCCCGCATCAGAAACCCGGACTCAAGCATCCATTCTTCGGCGTGCTGGGACACGACAATGGCTCCATGTCGCATCAAGCCTGCGTCTTGTTTTTTGGCCAGCCAGATGGGTCCGGTGCAATAGCCTTCGCTAATGGCCTCGCCACTGGCCAGGCTGTCTTCGGGTATGCGCATGGCAAAATCCATACCGCCAGAGAGTCGGGTTATGGGGCGCACCTGCAACAGGAACAGGCGACCCTGATGGTTGATGGCAAACTCCACATCCACTGGGCAGAACAACAGGTTTTCGAGCTCTGCCACCATCTCCCTGAGTACTGAAACCGTGTCATCACTGAGTCGCTGCCCGCCGTCGTCTGACCGGGAATTCGCATCATCAATTCTTGTTTCCGAATAGCCATTATTTTCACTGTTTTTTTGGAGGATAAATT